>JBAVTL010000317.1:0-4146 GCA_049696175.1 Anaeromyxobacteraceae bacterium | reverse complement strand
TCGCCGACGCGATCGGCGCGGTCTGGGCGGAGTGGCGGCGGTGAAGGCGCACGCCCGCCGGGAGTTGGTCACGCGCTCAGCGAGCCAGACGGAGGCGCTGGGCGCGCGGCTCGGACGGACGCTCGCGCCCGGCGACTGCGTCGCGCTCGTCGGTGAGCTGGGCGCAGGGAAGACGCAGCTCGTCCGAGGCGCGTGCAGGGGGGCGAGGGTGCCGGCGAGCGAGGTGAGCTCTCCGAGCTTCGCGATCGTCGCCACCTACGGCGGCCGGATCCCCATCCACCACGCCGATCTCTACCGGATCGGCGACCTCGACGAGCTCTACTCCACCGGCTTCTTCGATCTCGTCGGCGGCGCGGGCGCGATCCTCGTGGAGTGGGCCGACCGGGTGCCGGGCTCCCTCCCCGAGGAGCGGCTCACCGTTACGCTCAGGCACGACGAGCGGCTCCCGGACGTGCGCCGGATAGAGCTGGACGGGGTAGGGGAGCGCCACGCGGCGCTGGCGGAGCGGCTCGCGACGCCGGTTGGACCGCGACGGCGCGGGGCCAGGTGAGCGGCGCTGATCTTTCCGCAGATCGAACCTTCCGGGCCGTGCGTTACTGACGGCTCGAAGGAGAAAACACATGCGCCGGTCCGCCGCCCTCGCCCTCGCCCTGCTCATCCCCACGACGTCGCTCTCCGCCGGCGACGTGAGGGGCTCCTCGCGCATAGACGCCGTGACCGTCTACCGCTCCGGAGCACGCGTGACCCGGCTCGTCCGCGCCGACCTCCCCGCGGGGGACGTCAGGCTCCTCGTGGAGGGGCTGCCGGTCGGGATCGCCGACGACTCCGTGCGGGTCGAGGGGCAGGGGACCGGCAAGGGGAAGATATGGGGGGTCAGCGTCGAGTCGATCACGAAGGCCGAGTCGATCGACGCCGCCGCGCGCGACGCCGAGCTGAAGCTGGAGAAGCTCCAGCAGGAGGACCGGGTCCTCGAGGACAGGGCGAAGGTGGCAGAGGCGCGGCGCAGGTTCGTCGAGTCGCTCCGCTCCACCTACTCCGAGGAGCGCTCGAAGAACCTCGCGGTGCGGGGTGTGACCGCGAAGGAGTGGGCCGACCTCACCGGGTTCGTGGACGCGGAGCTGACGTCTGGCGCCGCGGAGCTGCGGAAGGTGGAGGTTGCGCGGCGCGAGCTGGGCCGGCGCGTCGCGGCCGCGGCGGCGGAGCTGGAGAAGCTCCGCGCCAAGCGGGGCGAGACGACCAAGACCCTGGCGATCGAGCTGGGGGCCGAGCGGGCGGGCACGTTCGAGGTCGCGGTCTCCTACCTGGTGACGGCGGCTGCCTGGCGTCCCGTGTGGGACGCCCGGCTCGATCCCGACAAGGACGCGATGGAGCTGGCGCTGCGTGCCGAGATCACGCAGCAGTCCGGCGAGGACTGGACGGAGGTGAAGCTCGCGGTCTCGACGGCGGCGCCCGGACGGGGGCTGTACGTCCCGGCGCTCGAGTCGCACTGGCTCACCGGCGCGCCGCCGCAGCCCGTCTACCGGTACAAGTCCGCGCGCGGGGCGGCCGCCCCTGCGCCAGCGATGGCCCGCGCGGAGCTCTCGCGACAGCCGGCGGCGACGAGCGCTCCGGAGGAGGAGTCCTACGCGCTGGAGGCCCCCGAGGCCGCGGCGGAGCAGGGGCTCCTCGCGGCCACCTTCACCACCCCCAGGCGCGAGACCGTCGACGGGTCCGGCAAGGCGAGGAGCGTCGCGCTCTCGCGCTTCCCGCTCAAGGCGAAGATCGCGCGCGTGACCGCGCCGCGCGCCGACCCGACGGTCTTCCTGACGGCGAAGGCGATCAACGAGACCGGCCTGCCGCTGCTCGCGGGGATGGCCGGGGTCTACGTCGGCCAGGAGTTCGTCGGGCGCGCGCCGCTGCCGGCGACGCCGGCGGGCGGTGAGATCGAGCTGGCCTTCGGCGCCGACGACCGGGTCGAGGTCGAACGGCGCGTGCTCGAGCGCAAGCACGAGACGTCCGGCATCGTCTCGAAGGACGAGCTCTTCCGGTACCAGATCCGCGTCACCCTCAAGAACCGGTACGCGACGCCGATCGACGTCCGGCTCCTCGATCTCGTCCCCGTCTCGCGAGACGAGAAGATCCAGGTGAAGCTCCTCGACGGGACCACCGCGCCCACGCGCGAGGACCCGGAGCGGCCCGGCGTCAAGGCGTGGGAGCTGAGGCTCGGCGCGCGCGAGGAGCGGGTGATCGAGCTGCGCTACGAGGTCCGGTACCCCCGCGGCTTCCCGATCCAGGGGTTGGAGTAGTGCGGTGGCTTGAGTAGAGTGCCGCGCTCCATGAACGACCGCACCTTCATCGCGCTGATGAGGGCCGTTCCCAAGAACGCGCTCTCCCGCGTCGCCGGCGCCCTCACTCGCTGGGCCGCGCCCCGCTGGCTGCTCGACCGGGCCATCACGGCCTTCGCGGGGCGCTACGGGGTGGATCTCGGCGAGTGCGACGCGCCCGCCTCCTTCCGGACCTTCGGCGAGTTCTTCGCGCGCCCGCTGAAGCCGGGACGCCGCCCGATCGCCGCGGGGGACGAGGTGCTGGCCTCACCGGTGGACGGCCTCGTCTCGGAGACGGGCGTCGCGACGTCGTGCCAGCTCCTGCAGGCGAAGGGGATCGGCTACACCGTGGGCGCGCTCCTCGGTGACTACGAGGCGGCGGGACGCTTCGAGGGGGGAGCCTGGGCGACCATCTACCTGTCGCCGCGCGACTACCACCGGATCCACTTCCCGGCCGGCGGGCGCGTCACCGGCTGGCGATACATCCCCGGGCGGCTCTGGCCGGTCAACCCCGCCTCGGTGAGGACCGTCCCGTCACTCTTCGCCGTCAACGAGCGGCTGGTCGTCCACCTCGAGACGCCGCTGGGCGCCTGCGCCCTCGTGGCCGTGGGGGCGACGATCGTCGGCCGGGTGAGGGCCAGCTTCGACCCCTCCGTCCCGATCACCAACCTCCCGGGCGCCGCCATGCAGCACGGGGTCTACGCAGAGCCGATCCCGGTCGAGAAGGGGGCCGAGCTCGGCGCGTTCGAGATGGGCTCCACCGTCATCCTCCTCTTCGAGCCGGGACGCGCGGGGCTGCAGCTCGCTCCCGGCCAGCGCGTGCGGGTCGGGGAGCCGATCGGCGGGAAGGTTTGACCCCCCCCGCGTCCATCGACTAGAACCGGCCCCGTGAAGATCAACGGCGTCAAGGGGATGAACGACGTCCTGCCCGGTGACGTCAGCCGCTGGCAGGAGATGGAGGGCACGGCGCGGGAGGTCTTCGCGCTCTACGGCTACCGCGAGGTGCGCACGCCCGTGGTGGAGCACCACGCCCTCTTCGCCCGCGGCGTCGGCGAGGCGACGGACATCGTCAACAAGGAGATGTACGTCTTCGAGGACAAGGGGGAGGATCTGCTCTGCCTCCGTCCCGAGGGGACGGCCGGCACGGTCCGCGCCTTCATCGAGCACGGCGCGCACGTCGAGGGGCCTCAGAAGTGGTTCTACATGGGGCCGATGTTCCGGCGCGAGCGCCCGCAGAAGGGGCGCTACCGGCAGTTCCACCAGATCGGCTGCGAGGCCTTCGGCGTCGCGGAGCCCGCGATCGACGCCGAGCAGATCGCGCTCCTCGACGACTACTTCGCGCGGCTGGGCGTGAAGGCGCAGCTGAAGCTCAACACGGTCGGCGACGCGAGCTGCCGGCCGGCCTACCTCGCCGAGCTCAAGGGTTGGCTGGAGGGACGCAAGAAGGAGCTCTGCGCCGACTGCAACGAGCGGATCGAGCGGAACCCGCTCCGCGTCCTCGACTGCAAGGTGCCGACCTGCCAGCCGATCCTGGAGCAGGCCCCGCGGCTCCTGGAGCGGCTGTGCGACGGCTGCGCGGCGCACTTCGGCGCCGTGAAGGGCGCGCTCGACGCGCTCGGCGTCGAGTACGCGATCGACAGCCGGCTCGTCCGCGGCCTCGACTACTACGTGCGGACCGCCTTCGAGTTCACGAGCGACGCGCTCGGCTCGCAGTCGGCCGTCGCGGGCGGCGGGCGGTACGACCGGCTGGTCGAGACGCTGGGCGGCCAGGCCACCCCCGGGATCGGCTTCGCGCTGGGCGAGGAGCGGCTAGCGCTCATCCTGGAGAAGCTCGGGCGCGCCG
>JBAVTL010000316.1:0-4660 GCA_049696175.1 Anaeromyxobacteraceae bacterium | reverse complement strand
ATCGCGGGGAGGTCGTCCACGATCAGCTCGTCGCCCCTCGCCGGCTCGATCCCGACGAGGTCGGTGGCGAGGGACTTGATGAGCTGCCGGCGATCCTTCGGCATCGCCGGGTCAACGTAGAGCCGGACCACCAACCGCACGACGCTCAGGTCGAGCTCGCGGACCGTCCGCGTGGTCTTCTTGCCGGGGCCCTTGAGGACGACTTCGGGCGTGTTGTTGCCGCCCGCGTCGGCGTAGCCGAGCCCGGGCAGCTTCATGTTGGTCTTGCCACCAAACTTGACGTCGCCGCCGACGGTCTCCTCCTCCTGCCGGAGCTCGCGGATCTCGCCGCGGAGGGTGACCTGCACCACCGGATCGACCCGGAACGGAGCCGCGGGCTTGCCGAGGCTGCCCGCGAGCCAGTCGCTGAGCGAGCGCTGCATCTCGATCTTGGCCGCGACCACCTCGGCCATGCGTGTCTCGGCCGCGGACGCGCCTCCCGCAGCCAGCAGGGCGATCGCAGCGGCGATCGCGCGCCCCCTCCAGCAAGTCTCGTGCATGGCGCGCATGGTACACCGGCCAAGCTCGGTTTGGGTTGCCGCTATTTCACGTTCAGACCGCCAAAATGCGGCGGATGTGCGCGAAGGTCGCCGCCCCCCATTCGCTCCCCACCCGGTCAGGGGACCGCGTTCCCGTCAGCGTCGATCGGCTTCGGCTTGCCGAGCCCGAGCTGCTCGAGCCCCGCCTCGACCTTCTTCCGATCCCCGACCACGACCCAGACCAGCTTCGCAGGGTCGATGAGCTGCGCCGCCTTCGAGACGTCGGCGAGGCCGACCGCGCGGATGCGGCTGGCCCACCCGTCGAAGTACCTGTCGTCGAAGCCGAAGCGGACGATCTCGGTGATGGAGCCGAGGACGGCGCGGCTCGTCTCCCACTGACCCGGGAGCGAGGTGGTGAGCGCCGACTGCGCGGTCGCCAGCTCCTCCGCCGTCGCCGGGCGATCACCGCGGATCCCGCGGAACTCCTTGAGGAGCTCCTGCAGCGACTCCTTCGTCTTGTCTGCCTGGACCGACGCGTAGCCGATGAAGGGGCGGGGGCCGCGAGCGTCGAGGAACGTGGTGCCGGCGCCGTAGCTCCAGTGCTTGTCCTCACGCAGGTTCATGTTGATCCGCGCGATGAACTCGCCACCGAGGATCGTGTTCATCACCTCCTGCGCGATCTCGCCGGGGTTGTTCCGCGGCGGCGTCACCGTCCCCGTGAGCACCAGCGACTGGACGGCGCCCGGCCGGTCGATCACGTAGACCCCTGCCGCGGGCGGCGGCACCGGCCCGACGTTCTTCTTCGGGGTCTCCCCGCGCGCCCAGCCGCCGAAGAGCCTCTCGATCCGCGGCTTCATCTCGGCGAGCGTGGCGTCCCCCGCGACGATGAGCGTGGCCGCGTTGGGCTTGAACCACGCGCCGTACCAGCGCTCGACGTCCTTGCGCTCCAGCGACCGGACCGACGCGCGCGTGCCCGAGCCCGTGAGGGGGTTGCCGTACGCGTGCCCGTCGCCGAACACGAGCCTGGGGAGGACGCGCATGGCGATGCTGATGGGCTGGACGCTCTCCTGCTCGATCCCCGCGAGCTGCTGCTTCCTGAGCCGATCGAAGTCGGCCTGGGGGAAGCTCGGGTTACGGATCACGTCGGCGAAGAGGTCGAGCGACGCGTCGAGGTTGGACTTCAGCGCCGAGAGGCTCACGGTGGTCTGGTCGAGGTTCGAGCCCGTCGCGAGGGTCGCGCCGAGCCGCTGCAGGGCGTCGGAGATCTGGAGGGCGCTCCGGGTCCGGGTCCCCTCGTCGAGCATCGCGCCGGCGAGCTTCGCGGTCCCCGCCACGCCGCCCTGGTCGGAGGCATAGCCCGCGTCGACGAGCAGGCTGACCTGGACGACCGGCACGGCAGAGCGGTGGGCGACGATCAGCTGCAGCCCGTTGGAGAGGGTCGCGCGCTCGAACGCCGGCAGCTTCGCGTCCGGAGGCGTGCCGGGCTCGGGCCGCTTCTTGCGATCCGCGACCGCCTTGCCCGCGGCCAGCTCGGGGAAGGGCTCGACGGTGAGGACGTAGGCGCCGTCGGAGAGCCAGCGGCGGGCCGCCTCCGCGACGCGGGCCGGGGTCGCCGACTTCAGCCACGCCAGCTCCTTCTTGTAGGCGGCCGGATCTCCGCCGTAGACCTGCCCCTCGGCGAGGACGTCGGACTTGCCGCCGTGCCCACCCACCCGCTCGACCCCGCGGACGAACATCGCGAGCCGCTGCGTGCGGGCGCGCTCGAGCTCGTCCGGCGTCGGCCCCTTCTGGAGGAAGCGCGCGAGCTCCTCGCGGATCGCCTTCTCCACCGGCGCGGCTGCGCCGCCCGGGCGCGCCGAGGCCTGCACGAAGAAGGTCGAGCCGAGCTCGCTCGTTCCCTGCATCGCCGACACGTCGGTCGCGATCTGCGCGTCGTAGACGAGCCGCTTGTAGAGCCGGCTGGTCTTCCCCGACGACAGGATCTGCCCGGCGATCGAGAGGAGCGTGTCCTCCTCGGTCCCCCACTGCGGCGTGTTCCAGACCATGTAGAGCCGCGCCTGCGGCACGCGATCCCACATTTTCTGGCGCTGCTCGCCGGTCCGCTTCGCGACCCACGCGTCGTAGCGCGCGAGGGGGGGACCCGGCGGCACGTCGCCGAAGAACCTCTCGACCCGGGCCTTGGCGTCCGCCGGCGTCACGTCCCCGGCGATGACGATCGTCGCGTTGGCGGCCCCGTAGTAGGTACGGAACCACTCCTTCACGTCGTCGAGGCTGGCGGCGTCGAGGTCCTCCATCGAGCCGATGACCGGCCACGAGTACGGGTGGCCCTTCGGGTAGAGCGACGGCGTCATCAGATCCCAGACGCGGCCATACGGCTCGTTCTCCCCCTGCCGCTTCTCGTTCTTCACGACGCCGCGCTGCTCGTCGAGCCGCGCCTGCGACACCGCGCCGAGCAGGTGGCCCATCCGGTCGGACTCCATCCAGAGGACGGTGTCGAGCGCCGAGACCGGCACCGTCTGGAAGTAGTTGGTCCGGTCCTCGCTGGTGGTGCCGTTCAGATCGGTCGCGCCGATCCGCTCGAGGACCTTGAAGTAGTCGTCGTTGAAGTTCTCCGAGCCGTTGAACATCAGGTGCTCGAAGATGTGCGCGAAGCCGGTCTTGCCCGCCCGCTCGTTCTTGGAGCCGACGTGGTACCAGACGTTCACGGCGACGATCGGCGCCTTGTGGTCCTCGTGGACGATGAGCGTCAGGCCGTTGGGGAGCACGTAGCGCGTGAACGGGATCTCCGGGACCTGCTGCCCCGCGGCCGGGAAGGCGAGCAGGCTGCCGAGGATGGTGGCGACGACGACTTTGCGCATTCGATGCTCCGCGAGCTGGTGGTTGACGGCGGGCGAATCCTAATCCAGGGCGCTGCGGCGTGCTGCCCCAACCTGCACAGGGTCCAAGGTAGGAGACTCCGCCACTCGAACCGCCGACCCCTTCGGGAAATGCCCGCCCGTTTCGGGGCGTGATAACGTCACGGTTTGCTGCGAGTGCGCCTGGAGGACCGGGCGCGCGCCGCTGCCGCGGTGGTCCAGAGAGGTGTCGGAGCCGATGCGGAGCCTGTCGGTCGAAGCGAGGATCATGCTGCTGATCGTCCTGCTGTCGCTCCTCGCGGGCGTCGGCGGCGCGCGGATCGTCGGCCGGCTCTTCGAGTCCCAGGTCGAGCGGGCGGGCGTGGACGCGCTCGTCAGCGCGGCCAGCGAGTTCCAGTCGCAGGAGCGCTCGGAGATCGAGAAGCTCTCCTCCACCCTCGACGCGCTGCTCGCGAACGACGCCATCGCCGCCGCGTACGTGGCCCGCGATCGCGCGAAGCTGCTGGCCCTCTGCGCCCCGCTCTTCGAGACGCTGCGGTCGCGCGACCGGATCACGCACTGGTACTTCATCGAGTCCCCCCCGGCGAAGACCGTCTTCCTCCGGGTCCACCGCCCCGAGCTCCACGGCGACGTGGTGGAGCGCCCGACGCTCGCCAACGCGATCGACTCGGGCGACATGGGGGCCGGCAAGGAGCTCGGGCAGACGGCGTTCGCGCTGCGCGTCACGCGCCCGTGGGTCCGGGACGGCAAGGTGATCGGCTACATGGAGCTCGGCGAGGAGATCGACCACTTCCTCACCGCCATGAAGACCCGCACCGGCGACGAGTACGGCATCCTCGTGAAGAAGCAGTTCCTCGACGAGAAGGCGTGGTCGAAGATCCTGGGCGCGCGCGCGAACACCTGGAACGATCGGCCCGACGTCGTCGTCGTCGACACGACCATCTTCAACCTGGGGATCGCCGACTACCAGGGCGACCTCTCGGACATCCCGGAGGGAGGGAAGGAGCTGGAGGAGATCGTCCTCGACGCGCGCGCGTGGATCCGCGGGATCTTCCCGCTGAAGGACGCGGCGAACCGGAAGGTGGGCGGCCTCTTCGTCCTCCACGACTTCACCAGGTCGCACCAGGCGGTGCGCACCGCGAACCTCCAGACGTTCTTCGTGATGGTCGCCTTCGCCCTCCTGACGGCGGCGGTGCTGGGCATCGCGCTTCGGCTGCTGGTCTTCCGCCGGGTCGCCCGGCTTGCGGGCCGGCTGGAGCGCGCGGCCGACGCCGCGCACGTCGAGCC
>JBAVTL010000315.1:0-6019 GCA_049696175.1 Anaeromyxobacteraceae bacterium | reverse complement strand
CCGCGACGTCGCCCAGCTCGCGGGGACGCTCGGCGCGGACGCTGCGCTCTGGCGCGCGAAGCTGCTCGACGCCTTCCCCGGAGGGCTCTCCGCCGAGCGGCTCGATCGCGAGCTCTGCGAGAAGGCGCTCGTCCTGGTGTGCGGCGGCGGTGGGGGCGTGGCGTGGGCCTACCTCGGCGCGTTCGCGCTCCTCGAGCGGTACGCGCTCACGCCGCGGCTCTGCGCCGGGGCCAGCATGGGCGCGCTCCTGCTCCTCTTCCGGGCGCGCTCGCGCCGCTGGAGCTCCTCCTTCCTGCCCGGAGTCCTCGGGCGGCTCGGCTACCGGAAGCTCTTCCGCTTCCTCCAGGTGGACTCGCGCTACGCCCTGCCCGCCGCCATCCAGCTCCAGCTCCACGACGCGCTCGACGGGCTCGTGAAGCGGGACGACGGCGGCCCCGCCACGCTCGCCGACCTCCCGATCCCGCTCGTCGTCGCCGTCACCGGCGTCCGCGCCGGCAGCCTGCCGCGCGACCCCGGCTTCTACCAGCACCTCCTCGACGGCAGCGACTCGCCGCTCCGGCCCCACGTGCTCGGGCGGATCGTTGCGCGGGTATTCCAGGCCGCGGGCGAGCTCGCGCGCCGGGGGGACCTGCTGGTCCCGCTCCACCTCGGCGCCGACGAGGGCACCGCCGCGTTCGACGCGATCGACGCGGTCGGCTTCTCCTGCGCGGTGCCGGGGGTGATCCACTACGACGTCCTGCGCGACGACCCGCGGATGGAGGGGCTCCTCGACGGGCTCTTCGAGCGCCATGGGCTCGCGCGGCTGGTGGACGGCGGCCTGACCGACAACCTGCCCGCGCGCGCGGCGTGGGAGGTTGCGCAGCGCGGGGAGCTGGGGACGCGCAACGCGCTCGTCCTCGCGCTCGACGGGTTCGCGCCCAAGCTCCGTCAGCCGCTCTGGTACGGGCTCGAGCAGCTCGCGGCGCAGGGCGTCGCGCGGAACCTCCCCTACGTCCACGTCCACCGCTCGTTCCAGCACGTCCTGTCGCCGCTGGACGTCGTCCCCGGCCACGAGCAGGTCGCGCGGGCGCTCCAGGCGGGCACGGCGGAGCTGCTGCCCGACCTGCCGCTCGTCGCCCGTCTCTGCCGCCCGTACCGGCAGCCCTTCAGCGGGCCCTGATCGCGTCCGCGGGCGCGGTCGGCGAGCCGTCGGGGTGCGAGGCCGCGAGGCCGATCGACAGCCGCAGCGTCAACGTGTCGCCCGGCTCGATCGTCCGATCCCTCCACTCGAGGCCGATGAAGACCTCGTTCGACGTGAGCGGTGCCCCCACCTCCGCCGGCAGCGGCGTCCCCGAGTGATTGCCGAAGTACACGATGTCCGGCGGGCTCGCGCCCTGCCAGCCGATGAAGTCGGCCAGGCCGGACTTCTGGTCGAGGATCCCGGCGTAGCGCTCGATCCGCGGGTCGATCCCCGACACGAAGGGCACGAGGCCTCGCTCGACCCAGCCGACGTTCCCGTCGGCTGACCCGAACTCGCCGACCCACGGTTCGTCGCCGTAGGCGTACGAGATCTTCACCGGCTCATCTCCGAGGTTGATCAGGTTTATGCCGAGCCGGAAGAAGGTCCGGCCGGATCGGAAGGCAGCGAACCGCTCGACCCGCAGGCTGCCATCGGCGAGCACGATCTCGTGCTCGCTCTCGATCACCACGCGGTCCGGCGTATCGATGAGCACCCGGCTCCCGAGGAAGGTCCACGCCCCAGGGAAGCTGATCCGGTTCGTCGCGGCGTCGAGGAGCCCCTCGTTGACGCTGCACCAGATGTGGTGCCAGCCGCGCGCGTCGTGGAGCGCCACGCCGCTCTGGTTCTGCGCGTTCGCGGCGGCGACCTCCGGGAGGGCACCGCCGACGAAGAGCCCTCGGGGCGTCCGCTTCTCGTCGTCCAGGTACCGCCCGAAGAACGTCCGCACCTCGCGCCCGTCGGCGAGGAAGCTCTTGACGATCCCGCTCCCCTGCCCCGCGTCCCAGTCGAGGTCCAGCCTCGGCAGGCGATCGGCCGCGTGCAGCCGTTCGTGGAGCCAGGTGAAGCTGACGCCGGCCAGCACCCGCGGACCGTCCCCCAGCTTCAGGTCATCCTTGATCTCGAAGGGCCGCCCGCTGGCGCGCTTCAGCAGGTAGAGACCGTAGAAGCTGCCGCTGATCTGCACCCGGGTCGTCGCGAGGAACGCCACCGCCAGGGCGAGCGGCGCGAACATCCGCAGCCGGCGGGCTCGGCGGCCAACGGGGAGCGGCGTTGAGCGGTTCGACTCGATGGTCATTCGCGACGAGACCCACTGGCTAACACGATAGGCCACGCCCTTTGAGCCATTGGCCCGAAGGGCGCTTGAACGTCCCTGCTGGGGCGTTCAGTCTCCGGGAACAACCTGAGGGTTCGGCCTGTTTGGACCCTCGGAGGCCAATTTCGTTGACCGGTCCGATCGAATTCGGCTAGATTCCCGACCCCTCGGGGCGGAAATCCACAAAAAACCTTTTAATATCAGCGCCTTGAAGGGCCAACGCGCCGCGGCATGGCGCGTTCACGGCACTCGGCGGGAGCATCACGAACCATGCGGACTCGTTACGTCGACATCGACGATCGTCACCAGGATCTCGCGGATCGAATGCGGGCCGAGCCGGCGGCTGCCGAGGACTTCCTGCGCAAGTGGGACCTCTCGTGGCTCTACCACGAGAACGCGATGGAGGGGGTCGTCTACTCCGAGACCGAGCTCCACGCAGCGCTCGCCAACCAGCCCGTCGCCGACGCCGCCTTCCTGCGGGCGCTGGTCGAGATCCGCAACCACAAGACGGCGCTCGACCTCATCCGCTCGGAGGCCGGACAGAAGAAGCTCCGGATCAACCTCACGACCGTGAAGAAGCTGTACGAGACGCTCGGCGCCGGGATCGAGGGGCGCAGCGTCTCCGAGTACCGGAACGAGATGCCGCTTCACCGGGCGTACTACCACGAGATCGCGCAGCCTCCCCGGATCCCGGCCCTCCTCGTGAAGTTCTGCGACCAGGCGGAGTCGTCGGAGTTCCGGAACGCGCACCCGATCCAGCGCGCGATCCGGCTCCACCACTCGTTCATGCAGATCTACCCGTTCACCGAGAACTCGGGGCGGGTGGCGCGGCTCCTCTCGAACCTTATCCTGCTCGGCGCGGGCTACCTCCCCGTCATCATCCACGCGACGGATCGGCAGCGGTACTACGACTCCTTCCGCCTCCCCGAGTCCGCGCTCCGCGAGCTGACGATGGAGGCGATCGAGAACGGGCTCGCGCACGCCGAGAAGCACTTCGCGTGGGTCCAGCCAGCTCGGTCCCGCAAGGCCGTCCGGTAGGGAGATGGCCGCTCCCCTGCCCCCTCCGGGGCAGGGCCAAGCGCCTCCACCTGCCCTCAACGAGGGAGACGGGCGATCCGCGTGGTCACGCCGCGGGCGTGGCGGTGGCGTACCGGTGGGTGTATAGCCTTGCCCCCTCATGCTGCTCGGGGCGCACGAAGGCATCGCAGGTGGGGTCTCGACCGCTTTCGGGCGGGCCGAAGCCGACGGCTGCGAGTGCGTCCAGATCTTCACGCGGAACGCGCGCGGCTGGGCCGCGAAGCCGCTGGAGCCCGACGAGGTCGAGCGGTTCCGCGCCGAGCTGAAGCGGACCGGCTTCCCGGTGGCCGCGCACGCGAGCTACCTCGTCAACGCCGCGGCCGCCGATCCCGAGATCAGGAAGAAGAGCTGGGCCGCGCTCGCGGAGGAGCTGACCCGCTGTGAGGTGCTGGGCGTCCCGCAGCTGATCTTCCATCCGGGCAGCAACCCCGACGAGGCCGAGGGGATCCGCATCGCCGGCGACGGCATGGCCCAGGCGCTCGAGCTCTCGCCGGGCAAGGTGAAGCTGCTGATCGAGACCACCGCCGGGCAGGGCGCGTCGCTCGGGTGGCGCTTCGAGCAGCTGGCGGCGCTCCGCGCGGCGGTCCCGGGCCCGCTCCGCCGGCGCGTCGCGTTCTGCCTCGACACCTGCCACGTCTTCGCCGCCGGCTACGACCTCTCCACTCCCGCGGCCTACGCGAAGACCATGGACGAGCTGGACCGTACGGCCGGCCTCTCGCACGTCCTGGCGTTCCACCTGAACGACGCGAAGCGGCCGCTCGGGAGCCGCGTCGATCGTCACGAGCACATCGGGCAGGGGGCGCTCGGGCAAGAGCCCTTCCGGCACCTCCTCAACGACGCCCGCTTCGCGGACCGGCCGGGGTTCCTCGAGACCGAGGAGCGCTACCCGGAGAACCTCGCCGTCCTCCGATCGCTGATCCGCCCATGACCGCCGCCAGGAAGCCCCGCCGCGCCGCGAGCGGCGCAAGGCTGACGCGCGCGACCGAGCGCGTGCGCAGGCTGCGCCGCGAGCGCTTCGCCCAGCTCATCGCCCTCGCGAAGGGGAAGCGGCGCGCGCTCATCCTGACGCACGACAACCCCGACCCCGACTCGATCGCGGGCGGCGTCGCCCTCGCCTGGCTGCTGAAGCGGGTCGCGCGCGTCGAGCCGACGGTGGCGTACGGCGGGATCATCGGGCGGGCGGAGAACCGGGCGCTGGTGAAGGTCCTCCACCTCCCGCTCGTGCCGGTCTCGCGCGTGGACTTCGAGGACTACGACCTCGTCTGCATGGTCGACACGCAGCCGGACCAGGGGAACCACTCCCTGCCGCCGGGGGTGCTGCCCGACGTCATCATCGATCACCACCCGCGCCGCCCCGAGACCGCGCGCGCCCCCTTCGCCGACGTCAGCGGCCCAATCGGCGCCTCGTCGACGGTGGTGGCCGAGTACGCGCGGGCGAGCGGCCTCCGGCTCCCGCCCCGCATCGCGACCGCCCTCTTCTACGGGATCAAGGCCGACACCAGGGATCTCGGGCGGATGACGACGCAGCAGGACGTCGACGCCTACCTCTGGCTCTTCCCGATGGCGGACAAGGACGCGCTCCGCGCCATCGAGTACCCGCGCCTCCCCGCGAGCTACTTCCGGCTGCAGCACACCGCGCTCGAGAGGCTGGAGCTCTGGGGCGACGTGGTCATCCTCGACGTCGGCGACCTCTACGCGCCGGACATGGTGGCCGAGCTGGCGGAGCGCTTCCACCTGCTCGAGGAGTCGCGCTGGGCGCTCGCGTTCGGCCGCTACGGGGGCTCGCTCTGGTTCTCCCTCCGCACGAGCGACCTGCGCGCCAACGCCGGCCGGATCATCCGGCGCGTGATCGAGGAGCGCGGCGGCAGCGCCGGCGGCCACGGCTCGATGGCCGGCGCCCGGCTCCCCGTCGAGGGGCTCTCCAAGGCGGCGGTGGAGCGGCTCAAGTCGGGGATCGTCCGGGCCTTCCTGCGCGCCTTCCGCGTGCGCGTCCGGAAGCCGAAGAAGCTGGTCTGAGGGTCGGCGACCGCGGGGTGCGCGGCGTCCTGCGCTGGCGCCGCGAGCAGTCGGTATGCCTGCGGCGCGGCTACAGGCTGGTCGGCGCGCCACCGTAGACGAGCCGGTAGGCCCCGTAGCTCCCGAGGACGTGCTTCACGTACTCGCGGGTCTCCGCGGCGGGGATCTGCTCGACCCACTCGTCCACCTCCGCGTCCGGGCGCGCCCGGATCCAGCGCCCGACCGCCGCGGGCCCGGCGTTGTACGCGGCCACGGCCCGCACCTTCGACCCGTCGAGCTGCGCGAGCAGGTCGCCGAGGTACGCCGCGCCGAGGCGGATGTTCAGATCGGGGCGCTGGAGGGCGGCGGGCGTCACGCGCACCCGGAGCCCAGCCGCCACCTCGCGGGCCGTCTGCGGCATGAGCTGCGTGAGGCCGATCGCCCCCGTCGACGAGCGCGCCCACGGGTTGAACAGGCTCTCCTCCCGCATCAACCCCTGCAGGAGGTCGGGATCGATCCTCGAGGCCTTGGCCCAGCGCTCGACCTCCTTGCGGAACGGCCGCGGATACTTCGCCTGCCAGACCCCGGCCGTCCTGGCGTCGACTCCTCCGGTCAGCCCGGCCCCGAGCGTGGTC
>JBAVTL010000314.1:0-4759 GCA_049696175.1 Anaeromyxobacteraceae bacterium | reverse complement strand
AACCGTTTCGTTGGACGAAGAGCGCCGACGACATCATCGCGTCCCTTGCGCGTTTCGGCGGGCGCACCCTCGCAGCGCACCCGGCGTGAGCGCCTTCTTCAACAAATCACCGTTCCACGGCACTAGTCACCTTCTTCATATCTCCTCCGCTCATGCGAGGTCGCGCGGCGCGCGCTTCATCTAGAGTGCTGGCATGTGGAACAAGTGCAGCGTGTGCAAGAAGCCCATCGAGCACGGCGCGCCGTACCTGAAGTGCGCGGTCTCGACCTGCAATCGGAAGCGCTTCCAGCTCTACTTCTGCTCCGACACGTGCTGGGACGCACACAACCCCGGCCAGAATCACCGCAACCCGGCCTACACAGAGCACGTGGCGCCGAAGGCGCCGTGATCGTCAGCGCGGCGCGGCGCGGGAACCCACGGAGAGCTGAGCCGCTCACGGAACGAACGAGCGGACGATCTCGAACAGGGCGAGCGGCGCGGCGAGGAGGACTCCGGCCGCGATCCGCCAGCGCCCGGGCCGGCCGATGACCAGCAGGAGGGTTCCCCCGAACAGCCCCGACGCGAGGAGGATCCTGAGCGTGTTGAGGGCGCCGATCACGCCCTGCAGCGCTGCGCGGAGCGCGGGCGGCAGCGGATCGGCTACCAGGCTTGGCAGCCACGCGCGGAGCAGCTCCTCCGACGCCAGGAGCAGCGCGGCGAGCGCGATCACGGCCACGACCCAGCGCGCCGCGGAGACCTTGAGCAGCAGCTCGAGCCCGAGCACCGCGAGGAGCACCATCGCCGCGACGAGCGCCCAGCGGTGCTCGGTCACGGGGTGGCGCGCGAAGCCTACCGCGAGGACCACGCTCGTCAGGGCCATGACCGCCCCGGCGACGAAGCTCCCGAGGGGAGACCCCAGCGCGCGCTCCGGCTCGGCCGCGCGCGGCTCGCGCATGGTGGAACGGTAGGACTCGGTCTCGACCGGCATCCCGCACCGGGGGCAGAGCCAGTTGGCCTGCCGCATGTGCTTGAGCCCGCAGGCGGGGCAGCGCGCCGGCTCGGCGGCGATGTTGTCGGAGTGAGAGCGGTCGGCTGGTGTCATGCGTGGCTCCGGGAGGGGTACGGGCGAGCCTCTCGCCCTGGTCACCTTCGTCATATCTCCTCCGCACATGCGAGGTCTTACGGCGCCTGAAGCCCCGCTACCCCGGCGTACCTGGCGATCACGAACCCGTCGCGATCTGCCCCTGGCTTCATCCTGTCGTGGTCGGCGACGTAGGTCGTCAGAGTCCGCGCCTTGAGATCGAACACCTCGACGAAGCCTTCGCCCGCCTCGATGCCGTAGACCACGAACGACGCATCCGAGACCCAGGTCGTCCCCAGGATGTCGCCATCCGTTCCGGTCCCGCGAACCCGATGGCACCTCGCCTCCCGGAGATCGCAGAGATCCACGAAGGCGTCCGGGTCGGCGCCCACGACCACCTTGCGGCCACCGCGGGTCGCGATCAGGAAGCTTGGCGTGAACTCGAGGAGGTACTCCCGGGTCTCGTTGCAGCGGCCACTGGAGCATGGGTCGGCGCCGGTGCTCAGGAGCTCCATCCCCTCTCCCAGTGAGAGCGCCTCGGGAGGCTCCCCGCGGAGGGCGGTTCCTGGCAGGAAGAAATGGCCCAGGAAGTCCCTGACCTCACCGGAGCCAGCGACGACGTCACCGGCGCGCGGCCTGTCGCACGAGAGGCCGTGACGTGAGCCGAACCCGTAGGCCAGCGCGACGAACCCGATGAGAAGCGGGGGGATGAAGCCATTGACCCGGGAGCGCCTCAGCATGCGCTTGGAGGTGCTCCGAGCGATGCTCGCCGTCTCCTCGTCATCGGGGTGGACGAAGGTCTCCTCGACCGAGCGGTACGTCTCGAGCTCATCGCCCCGGACGCGAGCGCCCAGCGAGCCAGCCAGCTCCAGCATCACCTGGAGCACCCGCTCGTCCGGGTTGCTGGTCCACACCTCTCCGTCTCGCCAGATCAGCAGCGGGCTGCGCCCACCCTCCGCCGAGAAGGTGATCTCAAGCTCCTCGCCGCGCGGCGCCAAGGTGAGGTCGGATCTCGCCGCGACGGCCGCCTCCACTTCCTCGCGGCCGATGGGCGCCTGCCGTCCGGCGAGGCTGCGGAGAATCGTGACGTGGTACCCCATCCGTTCTTCTCCTAACCCCTACGCCACGCGTCATATCCTCTTTCGGGGCCGTTCGGAGCATTGCCTTGCCGGGATTCGGGCGAAGTAACAAATGGTTCGCGCGGCGCGGCAGGGTGCCGTCGCGCGGTGCGTCTCCCCGCGGCCGAACGTCCCCGAGCCAGAGGCGGCTCATCAGGAGGAGCGACGCGGAGCGCGCGCGGATGGCGTGACGCCTCTAAGTCGTCTGAGGTGGCCGTCGCGTTTGTGCGCTGCATAACCAGCTTGCCGCGCGAGAGGTCTACGGCGACGAGCTGATGGACCTCTTCACGCGTGGTGCGAGCCGACAGCATGCGCAAGGCGCCCTGCAGCCGTGACCTCCGGGGCCGCGAGTGGGCGCGGCCTGCAGCCGTCACCTTCGCCGGCGACGCCGCGTGCGCGTCGAGCGCGCGCCCCCTCCACCGCGTAAGCCGCTTTTGGCGCGGAGACGTGCGATGCGGGCAAGACGCATCGCCGACCGGAACGCTGCTGCCTACGGCGCCTTCCCGCCGCACTTCGCGACGTACCGCAGCCTCAGATCGGTGAGGAGGTTCTCGAGGAACTTCTCCTCCGCGGGCGTGAGGTTGCCGCGCGTCTTCTCCTGCAGCATCGCCAGGATGTCGATCGACTGGTGCGCGACCGGGAGGTTGGGCGCCTGCGGCACGCCCGTCTCCGGGTGCGGCGCGTCGCCGAGGTGGACGAAGGCGGACGAGCCAAGCGAGAGGACGAACGTGTAGAAGTCGATCGGGGCGGGCGTGCTCGGGTCGGTCATCGCGTCCTCCATCTAATCAAAATCGAAGGCGATCCGCTCGGCCGCGTAGCCGCGCTGGACGAGCAGGACGAGCCGGCCAGCCCGGCGCGCCTTCCCGGCGACCCTCCGGAACTCCCCCAAACCGTCCAGCTCGGTGGAGTTCGCCTCGCGCACCAGGTCCCCCGCCTTGATGCCTACGCGGTCCGCGGCGGACCCCCTGTCGACGGAGCGGATCACGAGGAGCGTCCCCCCGCGGACCTTCTCCTCGCCCAGGGCGAGGCCGAGCCGGCTCCGGACCAGCTGTTCGATCCGCGCGCCAGCGAGCTCCACCGCGGTGACCTGGAGCGCGAGCGCCTTCCCGGCGCGGACGAGGTCGATGCGAGCGGAGACACCCGGGGCGAGGTCGCGCACGCGGAACCTGAACTCCTCCGCGCTCCCCACCGGGAAGCCCTGGACCGACTCGATGACGTCCCCCTTGCGGACGCCCGCCCGCTCCGCCGGCGCGCCGCCGTCCACCGAGGTCACGGCGACCCCGCCGGTCGCGCCGACGCGCGCCCCCTCCCGCGCTGGCAGGTCGTCGACGCTCATGCCGAGGTAGCCCTCGCGCACCTCGCCGTGGGCGATCAGGTCGTCGGCGATCCGGCGCGCGCGATCGATCGGGATCGCGAAGCCGATCCCGGCGCTCCGCTCGCCGAGGATGGCGGTGTTGATGCCGATGAGCCGGCCGTCGATGTCGAGGAGCGGTCCGCCGGAGTTCCCGGGGTTGATCGATGCGTCGGTCTGCAGGAAGTCGAAGAGGGTCCGATCCCCCGCCTTGAAGTTGCGGTGGACCGCGGACACGACGCCGGTGGTGACGGTGTGCGAGAGGCCGAAGGGGTTGCCGATGGCGATCACCGTCTCGCCGATGAGGAGATCCTCCGAGCGGCCGGCCGGGACGAAGGGCAGCCGCTCCTTCGTCTGGAGCTTGAGGACCGCGAGGTCGCTCGACGGATCCGCCCCCACCACCCGGGCCGTGAACTCGCGCCCGTCGAGCAGCCCGACGCGGAGCCGCGTCCCGCGCTCGATCACGTGGTTGTTGGTGAGGACGTACCCCTCGGGGGACACGATCACGCCCGACCCGAGCGACGTGACCGCGTACCCCTTGCGGTAGCGGGGAGTCTCCAGCAGGTCGCCGAAGAGGAGCTCCGCCATCGACTGGGGCTGGCCGCCGACGCGGACGCGCACCAGCTCCTCGGCGGAGACGTTCACGACGGCGCCGCGAACGCGCTCCACCGCCTGGACGACGGGGGTGCGCCGGTTGTGGCTGGGACGTTCGTCGGCGCGAGGGAGGGCCGCGCGGGGCGAGCCCGGCGCGGCGAGGGCCGACAACAGCAGGAGGGTGGGCGCGAGGGTGCCGCGCATCACGGCTCTAGTCCTCGTCGTCCTCGTCCTCGAAGTCGTCCTCACCCTCCATCGCCGCCTCGACCGGGATGGCCTGGTCGGCGAGATCGGGGAGGGCCTTCAGGTACTTCTCGTAGTCCTTCTCGTCGATGATGCCCTTGCGCAGGTAGCGCGCGGAGGTGCGGCGATCGACGAGCTTGTTCTCGATCTCGGCCATTGGCTTTGGGTTCCTTCCAGCGGAAGGGCTGGAAAATAGGCGGCGCCTTGCGGCTGCGTCAAGCGCATGCTACCGCCAAGCGCATGTCGACGTCTGCCCCCGCGCCGATCGGCGATGAGACGACCCATGCGGCCCGGCTGGCGCGCCTCGGCGGGATCTACGCGATCGCCGGCGGACCGGACCTGGTAGCGCGCGCGGGCGCCGCGATCGACGGGGGCGCCCGCGTCGTCCAGGTC
>JBAVTL010000313.1:0-8603 GCA_049696175.1 Anaeromyxobacteraceae bacterium | reverse complement strand
TCGGCGAGCGGTTCAACGGATGAACTCCACGATACCCTCCCGTCGGCTCCCCCGCGCGCCGCCGCCCCACGCAGCGCCTCCGAGCCGCTGACCGCGCCCGCGTCGGACCGGCGCCCCCTCCACCTCGTAAGCCGCCTTCGGCGCGGAGACGCTCGATGCGGGGCGAGACGCACCGCCGATCGGAGAGCTACTGCGGGGTGGTTGGACACACTATGTGACGAATCGTGCGCCCGCGTGCGTAGGGACGCGCCGGAAGTTCACCTCCAGTCGCGGCGGACGGATAGACTCCCGCGGGCGTCGGCGGCCCACCCACGGAGGCGTTCAATGACGATCGAGATCCGGCAGAGGCGTCCCTTCCGCGCGGCCGCAGCCACCCTCGCGCTCCTCGCGCTGGCGGGCTGCGCCCGGATCCGCACCACCCAGTCGAAGGACGCGGCGTTCATCTACGGCTTCATCGACGTGCCCGAGGCCGTGGGCTCGGCCAGCTGCGTCGGGATCATCCAGGACGAGCGGGTGGGCATCGCGGGACGCCACCAGTGCATGATGACGTCGCCCGAGGGGCTGTTCTTCATCGAGGACGTGCCCCCCATGCGCTACAACATCCACGGCTTCTACGTCGATCGCACGTTCAACAGCCTGGGGGCGATGGCGAAGCCCTTCGCCGTGGGTGCCGGCGAGATGCACTTCGTCGGCAGCTTCCGCTACCGCGAGCTCGAGCGGCCCGGCATCGGCCGGGCGGGGAGGTACTCGCTCACGCCCGCGGCGCGCCCCAGCCACGCCGAGATCCTGAAGAAGCTCCTGCTGCAGGACGTCGGTCCGCGCTGGAGGACGCGGATCAACGCGAGGCTGCGCGAGCTCGGCGCGGCGAAGTGAAGGGCTGCGGGGCGGGCCGCGGGCGGAGCCGGCTCGCGCGCCGAGCCAGATCAAGGCTGGATCCGACACGCTCCACGGTCTACGATCGCGGCCTTTCACCCACAATGGAGATCGCGATGCCCGCCCCGTCCTATGTCTCTGGTCCTAGCGCAAAGCCCATGCTGGGAGAGACCATCGGCGAGAACCTGCGCCGCACCGCGGAGCGGTTCCCGGATCGCGACGCGCTGGTAGTCCCGTACCAGGGCTACCGCGCGACCTACCGCGAGTTCTTCGAGCAGACCGGCCGGGTCGCCAGGGCGCTCCTCGTCCGCGGCGTCAAGAAGGGGGACCGGGTCGGGATCTGGGCGCCGAACCGGTTCGAGTGGGTCGTCGTGCAGTACGCGACCGCGCGGATCGGCGCGATCCTGGTCACCATCAACCCAGCCTACCGGACCCACGAGCTGGAGTACGCGCTGAAGCAGTCCGGCACCTCGACCCTGATCCTCGCGCGCGGCTTCCGCGGGTCCGACTACGTCCAGATGGTCTGGGACGTGAAGTCCAAGTGCCCCGACCTGCGCCAGACCGTCGTGATCGACGACGAGTGGCACGAGCTGGACGCCGACGCGATGCGCCTCTCCGAGGACGAGCTGCAGCACCGGGAGGTCGAGCTCCAGTTCGACGAGCCGATCAACATCCAGTACACGAGCGGCACGACCGGCTTCCCCAAGGGGGCCACGCTCTCGCACCACAACGTCCTCAACAACGGCTACTTCATCGGGGAGATCCTGAAGTACACGGAGCTGGACCGCGTCTGCATCCCGGTCCCGCTCTACCACTGCTTCGGCCAGGTGATCGGCAACTTCGCCTGCACCACCCACGGCGCGGCGATGATCTTCCCCGGGGAGAGCTTCGACCCGCTGGTGGTGATGAAGACCGTGCAGGCCGAGCGCTGCACGTCGCTCTACGGCGTGCCGACCATGTTCATCGCCGAGCTCGATCACCCGGACTTCGCGTCGTACGACTACTCGACGCTCCGCACCGGCGTCATGGCCGGCTCGCCCTGCCCGGTCGAGGTGATGAAGAAGGTCCAGAAGGACCTGCACATGCCGGAGGTCACGATCTGCTACGGCATGACGGAGACGGCCCCGGTCTCCACGCAGTCGCGCACCGACGACCCGCTCGCGAAGCGGGTCTCCACGGTCGGTCCCGTCCACCCGCACGTGGAGGTGAAGGTGATCGACCCGACCACCGGCCGCGTCGTCCCGCGTGGCATGACGGGCGAGCTCTGCACGCGTGGCTACTCCGTCATGCTCGGCTACTGGAACGACCCTCACGCGACCCGACAGGCGATCGACGAGGGGCACTGGATGCACACGGGGGACCTCGCCACGATGGACGACGACGGGTACGTGAACATCGTCGGGCGCATCAAGGACATGGTGCTTCGCGGCGGGGAGAACATCTTCCCGCGCGAGGTGGAGGAGTTCCTCTACACGGTCCCGGGCATCTCGGACGTACAGGTGATCGGCGTCCCGGACGTGAAGTACGGCGAGGAGTTGATGGCCTGGGTGAAGCTGCGCCCCGGCGCGGTGTTGACGGGCGAGGACATCCGCGCCTACTGCCGCGGCAAGGTCGCGACCTACAAGATCCCGCGCTACTACAAGTTCGTCGACTCGTTCCCGATGACGGTCTCGGGGAAGATCCAGAAGTTCAAGATGCGCGACGTGGCGATCCAGGAGCTCGGCCTCCAGAAGGCCGCCGCGATAAAGACGGCCTGAGCCGTGCAGGGGTAGGGGATCGTGGGGTCATGTGATCAAGGGACTGTCGGACGGCGGCCGCAGGGGATAGTTTCTGTCCAAGCGAGTGGATGAACAGCGTCTCCTTGCCTGTATTGGGGAGGGGGGGGACGGCGGGGGCTCCATCTCGGCGCGGGCGGTCCCTCCTGCGCCGGGGTGTGAGCCCCTCCTTTTACCTCGCGCCCGCTGAAGCGACCCAGGCGTGCTGCGGCACCGCCTCACCGAATTCGCTGCGCGCACGCAGCAGCAGCGAGACCGCCTGGTCCTCGGAGAGTCCGCGCCGCGTGTACCAGTAGCCCACGCCGATGAACTCCGCCGGCGCCTGCAGGTAGACCAGCTCGTCCACCTCCTCGCGCACCGGCCCGATCGAGCCGGGGCCTACCACCGGCACCGCGACGATGATCCTCCGCGCGCCGCGCTTCCGGAGCGCCCTCGCGGCCGCGCGCGTGCTGTCTCCCGTGGTGATCCCGTCGTCGACGAGCACGACGCTGCGCCCCTCGACCCTCGGGAGCGGCCGCTCACCGCGATACACGCCGACGTCGTGGCGAACGTCCCTCGCGGCGGCCTCGGCCAGCGCGCTGACGATCTCGGGCGCGACGGCGTGGTCGCGGATGGCCGCCGCGTTCAGCACGATCGTGCCCTCCTCGGAGACCGCGCCGAGGCTCGACGCCGGGAGGCCGGGGACCTCGAGCCGTCGCGTCAGGATCACCTCGAGTGGAACACCGAGCGCGCGAGCGACTTCGTAGCCCACGGGGATGCCGCCGCGCGGCATGGCGAGGAGCACCACGTTCCCACGCTCAGGTCGCAGGTGCTCGAGCCTGCGCGCCAGCACACGTCCCGCTTCGAGCCGGCAGAGGAAGCGCACGACCGTCACTCCTTCTTCTTCCAGACTCACCCATGCGCCTTCCCGGATCGGGGTGCATCCCACGACAGGAGGACTCACTCAGGGGTGCGACGGAAGGTCCTCATGACGAGCTCGGCCTGCCCCACGGCGAACGGGACCGCCTGGTCGACGCGGAGCGGGCGTGGGCCCATCGAGAACGTGACGAAGCCCCTCGCGCGCAGCAGCTCGACCTCGTAGGGCGTCCAGCCGCCCTCGGGACCGATGGCGACGACGGCGCGTGCACCCGACACTTTGAGCTCCTCGATCGGCGACGCCTCCACGGGGTGAGCGAGGAGGCGGAGCGCGGACGGGAAGGTGACGTCGAGGCGGTCCTCCGCGAACGGCTTGAAGAAACGTTCGATCGTGAGGGCCGGCATCGCGGTGTCGCGCCCCTGCTCCAGCCCGAGGAGCAGCTGTTCCCTGAGCGCCTGCGGCTCCATCAGCGGCGACCCGAAGTAGCTCTTCTCCACCCGGTAGCTGCCGACCAGGGCGATGCGCTTCACGCCCATGGCGGCTGCACACTGCAGCACCTTCCGGAGGATCTTCGGTCGCGGCAGCGCCAGGAGGAGTGAGACGGGGGATGGCGGGGGGGGCGGCTGGTCGAGCGCTGGCGCGAGCAGGACCTCGTCCGGGCTGACGAAGCGCACCTCCGCGTCGCCCATCGGGCCGTCGATGCAGCCGACCCGGATCCGGGCTCCTGCGGTCGCGCGCAGGACGGTAGCGACGTGGAGCGCGCGCCGGCCGGTGAGCCGGGCCGTGCCGTCGGCGGCGAGGTCGGACGGTTCGAGGAGGACGAGGTTCATGGAGCCACGAGAGTAGCGCCGCGCGCGAAATGAAGGACCCCCGAGCCTCGCGGCCCGGGGGTCCAGATGCTGCGGGCTTCGAAGCGACTACTTCTTCTTCGCCGGGGCCTTCGCCGGGGCTGGGGCCTTCGCCGGTGCAGCCTGGCCGGCGCTGCCAGCCTTCATCACGCGCGAGCCCGTCTCGTCCATCGAGGTGTAGAAGCCGCTCTTGCCGGCAGCCTGGGCGGCGTCGTCAGCCTTGATCGGGTGGCAGGCGGCGCAGAAGTTGTCCATCTTCGCGCCCTTGTTCGTGTCGACGCGCAGGTACTTGTAGTAGGGGTTGGACGGGTGCGGGTCATGGCAGCCCATGCAGCTGAAGCTGCCGCCGTCGCTGAGGAGCTCGGCCGGAACCTTCGCGACCTTGGCGTTGATCTTCTCCACCCCGTACGGGTGGCTCATGTTGGCGTGGACCGGGGCATAGCCCTGGCCGCCCTTGTTGCTCTCCGCGTGGCAGCCGAGGCAGAGCGCGGTGGTGCCGGTGTACGGCTGCTTGGTCTTCGGGTTGATCTCGACCTTGTTGGGGCCGACCGCGAAGATGATCTCACCCTTGGCGGCGTGGATGGAGTGGCAGCCGGTGCAGCCGACGGCGTCGTGGCCACCGGTGGCGAAGGCGGCGGCGGGAGCCACCGCGACGAGGACGAGCGCGAGCCTCTTCAGGTGCGACATGGATTCTCCTTGCGGACTTGAATCGCTGGATGTGGGGAAAGTGGCGCGGCAATCTACCCGGGCCCACTCGGCTGCTTCCTTGATGGGGGACAATCGGGGCTCCCATTTGGCGCGGCGTGTCGTCGCCCAGCGCTCGAGGAAGAGGCCTCGTAAGACCGGAGGCTTGCGCTAGAGTCGGCGCGTGCCTTCGCCTCCGGTCCGGTTCGTGCTCCTGCGCCCACGCAACCCGGAGAACCTCGGCGCAGTCGCCCGGGCGATGAAGAACTTCGGCCTCTCGGACTGGGCCATCGCCGAGCTGGGGACTCACGACTTCGCGGCCATGCGTCGGGTCGCCGTCCACGCGGAGGAGCTGCTGGACCGGCCCCGGCTCGTCCGCACGCTGGACGAGGCGGTCGCCGACTGCGCGTGGGTGGTGGGGACGAGCTCGCGCCGCGTCCGCGGCAAGCGGCTCCTGGCGCCCGACGAGGTGGCGCGCGAGGCGCTCGCGCGCCGAGCCGAAGGACGTACGGCCATCGTCTTCGGGGACGAGCGGAGCGGCCTGACCAACGCAGAGGTGCTGCGCTGCCACGACCTCTCGGTCATCCCCTCAGAGCCCGAGCAGCCATCGCTCAACCTCGCCCAGGCGCTGCTGCTCTACGCGTACGAGGTGCGGCTGGCGCTGCGAAGCGCCGCGCGATCCGCCGGCGCGGCTGCCGTCGCGCCCACTGGGGCCACGGACGCGGAGCTCTCGCGGATCGAAGAGGCCCTGCGCGGCGTGCTGCGCGAGGACGGCTTCCTCCAGGGCCCGGAGCGTCACGCCGTGCGGGACCTGATGGATCCGCTCCGGCGATCGCGGCTCGGGCGCCGGGAGGCGCGGCTCTGGGAGGCCGCGCTGCGCTCGCTCGCGCGCGGCTCCCGGGCCTGACCTTCACTTCTTCGCGTCGAAGACGGCGTCGAAGGGCTCGCCGCTCTCCGGTGCCGTGCACTCGACCTTGCCGGAGAGCTCCGTGGCGGCGACCTTGTAGAGCTTCACGCGGCAGCCGGTCTTCTTCTCCGCGGTCCAGCTCGACAGCCCCGCCGCCGCGGTCTGCGCGGTGATGGAGGTGACGTTCCGCGCCGGGAGCTCGCCCGGCTCCCGGTAGAGGATGCGCAGGTCCAGGCGGTCGCCCTTGGGCGTTCTGTAGAGCAGCTCGGCCGACGTGAAGGTCCCCCGCTTCGGGACCGCCACCCGCTCGGTCTCGAAGGAGGTCAGCCGCAGGGTGATCTCGGTGGCGCTGCCGTGGTCCAGCCGCGCGTTGCCCGTGGGGGCGGCGGCGAGCAGCGTGGCGAGCGTGAAGGCGGTAAGCATCGTTGACTCCGGTGGGTTGGGGGGCGGCTCCGGAAAAAAGATCCGGCGGGACGCCGTGTCAACGACGCCCCGCCGGGGGAGATCTTCACGGCCGTCACGTCACGGTCTCCCCGCGGACGGAGGGGACCGTGGGTAGCGCCCTAGGCGGCCTCTTCGGCGCCGACCTTCGCGATCACGCCCTTCTCCGCGGCGGGCTTCTTGCTGCCCAGCCGGATCTTGACCTCGCGCTGCGCGACGTCGAACTCGACCTGCACGTAGTTGAGCATGGCGAGGAAGAAGGAGACGAGGAGGAGCATCGACGCCACGTTGTACGCCGCGGTGTACGAGCCGGTCGCGTCGACGATCCGCGCGGCCAGCATCGGGCCGAAGACGCCGCCCACGCCCCACGCCGTGAAGAGCACGCCGTAGTTGAGCCCCATGTTCTTGGTGCCCCACGTGTCGGCGTTGATCGACGGGAAGATCGAGAGGCAGGAGCCGTAGCTGAACCCGACGACCGCCGCGCCGACGACGAACTCGCCGAACGTGGTGAAGCGCGGGAAGAAGAGGAGGATTGAGGCCTGGCTGATGGAGACCAGCGCGAGCGTCACGATCCGGCCGATGTAGTCGGAGAGCACGCCGGCGATCACGCGACCGCCTGCGTTGAAGATCGCGAGGAGCGCCACGAACATGGCCGCCTGCGCCTTGAGCGTCCCGCCCGACTGCTGCGTCACGATGCTCGCCATGTTGCCGATGATCATGAGGCCCGCGGTGGCGGCGAACGCGTACTGGAGCCAGATCATGTAGAAGAACGGCGTCTTGAGCATCTCGCGCCAGGTCTTGTCGCCCCCGAATGACGTCTTGGAGGCCCCCGGCTTGGCGACGTTGAGCGCCTTCTCGGGGTTCTGGATCATGGCCGAGAAGATCGTCGCGGTCACCGCGAAGGCGAAGCCGAGGATCCGGAAGGTCATCGCGACGCCGTAGTGCCCGAGGAGGACCTTCGTCAGCGGCGAGATGTAGACCGGCGCGATGCCGAAGCCCGCGACGACGAGGCCGGTGATCAGCCCCTTCTTCTCGGGAGGGAACCACTTGATGGCCGCCGGCGTGCTCGCGGCGTAGCCGAGGCCGAAGCCCGTGCCGGCGAAGAGGCCGAACCCGATGATGGCGGGGAGGTGGCTCTCGGCGCTGGAGAAGCTGGCGATGATGAGGCCGACGGCCGTGAGCAGGCCGCCGGTCATTGCGACCTTGCGGGGCCCGAGCTTGTCCTGCAGCCGTCCCGCCGGGATCATCATGAGCGCGAACATCGCGATCGCGACGGTGTACGGCAGGGTCGCCGCCTGGTTGGACCAGCCGTAGCCGCCATCGGCGACGGGGGAGACCATCGCCTTCTTGAAGACCGACCACGCGTAGAGGATGCCCAGCGCGAGGTTCAGGCCCATGCCCGCCAGCGTCACGATCCAACCCTTGCGATTCGTCATCTTGTTTGGCCTCCGCAGGCTCGGGTTCGGCGCTGGCAGTTTGCTTCTTGCCGGTCGCCGTCTCGGTCCAGACAGGTCAGAATGTTACATCGAGAGTGGGTCAACGCCTTGCCCGCCGCATAGCGGTACACGCGCCCGCGTGACTGCTAACATCGCATGAGATTGTAGGGAACCCCCCGAGAGCAACGCACTGCGGCATTTCGCTGCAACCCATTGAAGTATGGGGAAGTCGCGCAGCAGCGACAAAACGCCGCGGACGGAGACCGGCCTTCCGATCAGCGCCGGACGTCGACCACGATGCGTCCCCGGACCCTACCTGCGAGCAGGTCGTCTGCCGCGCCGACGGCCTCGGCGAGCCCGATCTCGCTGGTGATCGCCTCGAGGAGCTCCGGTGGCAGCTCGGTCGCGAGACGGGACCAGGCCGTGCGCCGGCGGTCCATGGGCGCCATCACGCTGTCGATCCCGTAGAGCGAGACTCCACGCAGGATGAACGGGGCGACCGTGGCGGGGAAGTCCATGCCGCCGGCGAGGCCGCATGCGGTCACCGCACCCCCCTGGCTGACCTGCGCACAGGCGTTCGCGAGCGTGTGGCTTCCGACCGTGTCGATCACGCCGGCGAACCGCTCCCGCTGCAGCGGCTTCCCGGGTGCCGAGAGCGTCGCGCGGTCGATGATCTCCGCGGCCCCCAGCCGCCTGAGGTACTCCGCCTCCTGCGGCCGGCCCGTGGAGGCGACGACGCGGTGGCCGTTCTTCGCCAGGATCGCGATCGCGACGCTGCCGACG
>JBAVTL010000312.1:0-6839 GCA_049696175.1 Anaeromyxobacteraceae bacterium | reverse complement strand
CGAGCCCCCATGGCCCGAGCGCGCCGAGGCCGCCATCGCCAACGCCACAGTCGCGCCGCTGCGCGCCGAGCTCTCGGCGGGGCAGCGACCCTCCTCGGAGACGATCGAGGCGCTGTTTGCGCCGGGGCTGCCGATCGCCTCCGTCAGGAAGGCCGTGGCGGACCTGGAACCGGGGCTCTGGGCGGTGGCGGAGCGCACCGACGACGTCGGCGCGTGGTCGCTGCACGGACGACTCTTCCCCGACTCGCCCCGCGCCCAGCTAGCTCGGGAGCGCGCTGCCGCCGCGAGCTGGCGCGAGGCCGAGCGAAGCGGCACGGCGGAGGCCTACCTCGCGTACGCCCGTCGCTTCCCGGAGGCTAACGAGGTTCCGGTCGCGGAGGGACGGGCCACCACCCTCCTGCGACTGGCACGGCAGCCTCCCGACGCCCCGCGCGCGGTGATCACCGGACGCCGTATCCTTCCTTCCGGAGAGGTCGAGGTGATGCTCGACGTCCTCCGGTGCGGAGAGCGGGTCTCCGGCCTGCGCCGCGAGGCCTTCGAGCTCTACGCCGGGCAGGCACGGCGCCCGCTGACTGGCTTCCTCGCGCTCGAGGAAGACCGCCCGGTCGAGTTCGTTTTCGTCATCGATCTCTCGGGGAGCATGACGACGGAGAGGGAGGCCGTCCGCCGCGCCATCCTGGAGTTCGCGGAGACCTTCCGCTTCCGGGGGCGCCGCGCAGCCTTCGGCCTGGTCACCTTCAGTGACGAGATCAGGGACCGGCGCCATCCCTCCGAGCGTCCGGAGGAGTTCAGGGCGTGGATGGCGGCCATCGGCGAGACGAGCGGCGGCGCCGTCGAGAACACGCTCGGAGGGCTGGAGGCCTCCTCCGATCTCCTCGCCGCGACGGCGGGCGAGAAGGTCATCGTCCTCCTGACCGACGAACCGCTCCAGCGAGCCATGGGGAACCTCGTCGGGCGCGCGCGACGATCGGCCACCTGCTCCCCCTACCTAAGGGCCCGCGACGCCTACCTCGCCTGCGGCTCGGCGCGATGTCGCCTGGGCGCGATCCGGCGGCTCGACCCGCGGCTCACTGAGCTCGTCGATCGGTGCGTAGCCTTCCTTGGCGTGCCTGCTTGCGCGCGGCAAGTCGACGTCGGGATGTTCAACGGCTTCCTCGCCACCTGCACGGGCGGTACCGACCAGTACGTCGGCGTCGACGCTCCTGCGTTCACGCGCCTTCGGACTCGCCTCAACGCCCGAGGGATCCGCCCTTTCCTCATCCTCTCCGACGACGTCGCCAAGCTCCCGCCGTTCCTGGAGCTGGCGGAACCGCTCAGCGGCAGGACCTTCGCCGTGGACGACGACTCCGCAGACCCGGCGACCTTCACCCGCCCGCTGCTGGCGATCGCCGACCAGCTCTCCAAGCAGTACGTCCTTCGCTTCCGGCCCGAGCCGGGAGATCCAGCGGAGCCGCGCGTCCTCGTGCGGCTCCATGCGGATCTGAGCAAGTGGGGCGACTCCGCCAGGGCGGCGACCCTGGCCGCCTTCTCGGGTGCGCCGCCGAGCTGCCCCGAGTTGGCGGCCATGGACCGTGAAGGAACCCTCTTTCGATCCGCCGACTGCGGCCGTCGGTTCGTCCGCTGGCATCCCGGCGGGCTGGACACGGCGCAGCAGGTCGTCGGCGGTCCGGCCGGCAGCCTCTTCCTCCTCTCAGGCGGGCGGGTGTACCGGGTGCAGTCGAGCGGTGACGCCGCGCAGGTGGAGACCGGCATTGCCGTCAATGAGCGCCTCCTTTCGGGTTGGGACGGCACGACATGGGCCGTGGGTCGCGCGCGGGATGGAGCCTCCGCCATCGCGCGGCGCGCGGCGACCGAGGACTCCTTTCAGCCCTTCCGGCTCGGTGGCCTCCCGGCGGGACCGTTGGCGCTCCTCCCAGCCGGCGCCGGCGAGAGCGCGTGCGTGCTGATCGGCTCCGGGCAGCGTCTCTGCGGTGACGGATCGGGACCCGCGGAGAGCCTTCCGGTGGTCGGCATCGCCGCCCCGTGGACGGGCGGCGGCGGCTTCGTCGCGATCCCGGGGCGCGCTGAAGGGTTCCTCTGGGCCGCGCCCACCGGGAACCTGCTTCGGACGCTTGATGGCGGCGGCCACTTTCGCGAGGCGCTTCCTGCGTCGGGGGGAAGCTGGCAGATGACCATGGTGCCAGCCGAGCAGCCGCTGGTATGCGCCGCCTCGGAGCGCCTGGTCCGCTGCTCCGACGACGGCGGCTATTCGTGGTTCCCGATCGGAACGGACCTCGACACGGCGGCGCCCACGGTCGCGCTGGCGAGTTCGGGAGGACAGCTGTTCGTCGATCGCGGCGAGCGGATGGAGCGGCTCGCGTGGGTCGTCAGCCGCGACATACCCTCGAGCTCCGTCTACTTCGAGACGGGCAGCGACGTCCCAGGCCCGGCGATCCTTCCCTTCCTTCGGAAGCTCGGAAGCACCCTCGTCGCGAAGCCGCAGATGTCGATGCGAGTTGAGGGGCACGCCGATCGACGGGGACGCGACGAGGTGAACGACGACCTGGCGCACCGGAGGGCCGCCCGCGTGGCCGAGGCCGTCGTCGCAGCGGGCGCGCGCCCCGAGCAGGTGGAGATCGCGTCCTTTGGGAGCCGACGGCCGCTACGAGCCGGCTCCAGTCAGGAAGACCTCGCGCGAAACCGCCGCGTCGAGCTCCTCTTGCTGGAGCCCATGGCCGTGAAAGGGGCATCGGAAGAGGCTTGCCCGGCGATCGCGGAACCATCCTACGAAGCGCCAGGCGAGCCGGTCCCCGACGAGGTGAAGACCGAGGAAGAGAACGCCTCCCCGCCGACGTGGGCGCCGGAAGAGCAACCGATGGAGGCAGAGGACGAGTGAGGCAGGCCAAAAGCGCAAGGTCAGGGCAGGACGCGCGAAGGCGTAGCGGCGGCGGATTTGGCTTCTACTAGGCGTTCATTGGAGCGGTACGAGGCAGCTGCGGGGGCGCACGAGGCGCCGCCGCCGCCGCAAGGGGGGGACATGGTTGGAAGCGATCCTGGCGCCGGCGCGGGCAAGCGCGGCGAAGCCTTCGAACGGTTCGAGCGCGCGGTCCTCTTCCTGGTTTCGACGGTGACCCTCCGGGCACTCGGCATCCTTGCCGGTGTCGCGGCCGGCCTCGCCGTCGTGGCCGCTCTCTGGTTCTCGGTGCCGAAGAGCCCACCGGCCGTCCCGCCGGAGGTCGCGCAACCGAAGCTGCCCGCGAAGCCCACCGTCACGCTCGAGGAACTGCAGCGCGCCGAGGAGCCGTCGCCACGCTCACCGGACGAGCGGCCTGCGCCACGAGCCCTGGCCACCGAGGCGATCCCCAGCCCCGTCGGCGATGCGCCGCGCACGGCTCTCGACATCGCCCTCGACCCGTACCGAGAGCTCGCGACGCGGCTCAAGATCCCCTTCGAAGGCGTGGTGCAGCGAGTCTGCGTCCGGGAGAACTACTGGGCCGGTGGATGTGCGGAGTGGGACCTCCGCGTCGTCCGCCGCGGTGTCCTCGACCTGCTCAAGCTGGACGTCTTCCTCGACGGAGAGAAGGAGGAGGTGCAGGTGGCCCTCCTCGACGCGGCCCGCAAGCTCTACGGCGCCATCGAGGCGACGGCGGCGGGCCCGGGCACGTTGGAGCCGCTCGCCGGGTCCGACGGCCTCAAGACGTTCGCGGCCTCCTATCTCCAGCCGGCCCTCGACCTGGTCCAGGGCTACCGGAAGATCCGGAGGGTGACCGGGCGCGAAACGCCCCCCGAGCTACGGCTGCGGCTGGTCGAGGATCTCTACCCGGCGGTTCAGGCGATCGTCGGGCGGATGACCGACGCCTCCCCCACCGTTCGGCGGGCCACCGTGTCCAGGGCGCTCGCCGTCCTGGCGAAGAAGGAGGCGGCGCGAACCCGCGAGGCGACGTCGGCGCTGCGCGACTTCGCCAATGCGAAGGAAGAACGCGAGCTCCGGATCGCACGGGAGGAGGCGGAGCACGCGGAGAGGGTCGCTACCGCCGGGGCCCGGCGCCAGGCAGCCATCTACGTCGCCATCTCGAGCGTCGGAGGGATCACGCTCCTGGGCATTCTCCTCGCGCTCCTCGCCATCGAGCGCCACCTTCGCGCCCTGCGCGACGCGTGGTCCGCGGCACAGGCCGCGCCGGCGTGGGACCCAGCGGCGCAGCAGGCCTGGAACGCCGAGCCGATCGCCGCCGCGTGGGACGCCGCGGCCGTCGGATACGAGCCGTCGCCGACGTCCGGCGAGACTCCGCCGTAAGTGCCGGCGGCGTCGGCTTCGTGGACGGCCCTCACGGGCCAGGTGGTTAACGAACCGTCAGAGACGCGTCTACCAGTACCAACGCCCAACTGGTGTCGATCCAGCGTGTGGACTCCCTTGGAGTGCCCTCCAGGTACCGGACCCGGTTGACCACCATCCATGGAATCGCCGGCTGCGCGCACCGCGAAGATGTCGCCGGAGCGGGTCTTGACGTCGAAGCTAAACCGCCGTTACCCCGGCGCGATCCGCCCCCCACGCTCCACCGCCCGGGCCTGCGCGATGAGCAGCCCGATCCCGCCGTCGAGCGCCGCTCGGACGTTCGCACCCATCCGCTGCACGCCGAACGCCCGCGCCACCGCGCGCGCAAGCGCCTCGCGGTCGAGCGACCCCGCATCCGAGAGAAGCCGCTCGGCAGCGTTCGCGATCTCCTCCGGCGGGACCTGCGATAGCTCGCGAGGCGCCTCGCCGTCTTCGCCAGTGCGAAAGTCGCGGTAGGTCGCCGGGTCGACCGCCGTGGGCCAGACGAAGTCGCCGCGCACGACAGCCTCGCCGTCCCGCACTGCGGCCTGCAGCTGCTCGGTGATACGCCGCATCGGGTTCGCGGAGAGCTTCTGGATCCCCCATGCATCCGCGATTCGACGGCCGAGCACCTTCACGTGCACAGGCGCCTCGGCGCGGATCACGGACGAGACCTGATTGCGAACGATCGCCGCCGCGACCGGTGCCTGGATGTCATAAAGCGCGTGAACGAACGCGAGGTCCGCCTTCATGTATGGCGATCCCGCGCGACCCGACGGTTCGGTGTCGTCCTCAACCCCGAGTGCTTCCGCGATTTCCATCAGTTCGGACAACGCGGCCGCCTCGTCTGGATCTTCCGCCGTGATCTCGGCGCCGGCCATCCGGCGTTCAACGTCGCCCGGTCCTGACGCGAACCGCTCGTGCGCGGGCGCGCCCCTGGACGGCGCGAACACTGGCTCCTCGAGCGCGCTCCGGACGCGCGCCGCGAGCTTCGCGGGCGCGTCGTCGTCGTACCACCAGGCGGTCGACCACACGCGCTCGAGCCGCCAGCCCATCGCCGCGAGCACCTGTGCGCGCAGCCGGTCCCGATCGCGCGCCGAGCGCGCCATCCGGTACGCCGGGCCGTCGCTCTCGACCGCCAGCGCGTACTGCCCAGGCGTCGTGGGATCGCGGACTGCGAGATCGAGGCGATACCCGCTGCAGCCCACGCCCGTGTCGACGCGCCAGCCGCTCGACCGGAGCGCGTCGGCCATGGCGCCCTCGAGCGCACCGAGCGGCGCGGGCGCGGCACCGTTCGCGCGGTGCGCTTTCCGGCCGTCGCGCGCGAACTGGAGAAAGTCGCGGAGAAGCCAGATCCCCTTAGCCTTCGTGCGGGACCGATCGATGGCCTCGGGCTCGATGCTCGAGAAGACGATGAGCTTCTTCCGCGCCCGGGTGATTGCGACGTTAAGGCGACGCTCGCCGCCGACCTGATTGAGCGCGCCCACCGCTACGCTGAAGCGCCCCGTCGCGTCCGGCGCGCTGCAGATGCTGAATGCGATCTCGTCGCGCTCGTCCCCCTGCACGTTCTCGAGGTTCTTTACGAACACGCGCTCCGGGCCCGTGAAGTGCCGATCCACGAGCGGATCCGTGCGGGCGTCATCGAGGAGGTCGAGGATGAGGTTCTGCTGCGGGAGGTTGAAGGTGACGACGCCGAACGTCCGCTCCTCCGGCGCAGAGGCGCGGAATCGCTCGGCGAGGTAGGCCACGAGCGCCTCCGCCTCGCGGCGGTTGGTCCGGCCGTCCTTGCCCGTCCCGCCCTGGTACACGCCGTCCGGCACGCGGCGCCAGTGGAGCCCGACGTCCTCCGACTCGAACGCGGCGGCCGGGAACACGTCGAGCCGCCCCTCGTAGATGTTCCGGTTGCTGAAATCGATGAGCGACTCGTGACGGCTGCGGTAATGCCACCCGAGCCACTGCTGCGGCACGAGCTTCGCGACCGCCTCGTCAAGAACACTTTCCAGCTCGACAACATCGTTCTCGTCGGGGATGTCCTCCTCCTGATCGGTGCGGCTGAAGAACGAGGTCGGCGGCATCTGGCGCGAGTCGCCTACGATGATCACTTGGCGGCCGCGTGCAATCGCGCCGACCGCGTCGTGCGTCGAGATCTGCGACGCTTCGTCGAAGACGACCAGGTCGAACGAGACCGCGTCGGGTGGCAGGTATTGCGCGACGGACATCGGGCTCATGAGCAGGCACGGCTTGAGCCGTGGCAGGATCGTCGGGATGCTCGCAAGGAGCTTCCGGATCGGCAGGTGCCTCGTCTTCTTCTGCGCCTCGCGCATGACGAGCGCCGGCTCCGACGATGCGATGTCGGCGGCGCTGAGCGGCGGAAGGCGCGCCTCGAGCGCGCTCGCGACGTGCTCACGAGAGGCGGACACGTGCTCGCGGTCGAGCTGCACGAAGAGGTCGACGCGTCGCCCGTGCCGCCCCGGATCGAAGTCCCGAAGCTCGGCGTCCGCATCCACCGCCGCGGCGTGGGCTGCGTGCAGGACGGCCTTCTCGAGCG
>JBAVTL010000311.1:0-1692 GCA_049696175.1 Anaeromyxobacteraceae bacterium | reverse complement strand
ACGCCGACGTTCTGCGCGCCCGCGGGGCTGGCCGCGTTCTCGTCGAAGTCGACGAACTCCTTCGTCCCGCCGTTGCAGAGGATCGCCACCACCTTGAAGCCGTTGCCGGTGGCGTCGCGCTCCTCGCGGATTCGCTGGAGGCCGACGAGCGTCGCCCCCTGCACCGAGTCGCCCACGCCGTAGACGCGCGCCTCGCGCGAGCCGAGATCGAGGAGCGTGGCGAGCGACCACGCGGGCTGGTCGGAGAGGGCCGACGCGACGAGCGCGAGCCGCAGGTCGGAGCGGACCGGCGCGGCCGTGGCGTCGTTGCACGTCTGCGGTCGGACGCTGGCCGCGGCCGCGAACGCCTCCTGCACGGCGGGAGGCTCCATGCCGATGAGCCGATACAGCCGCTGTGGATCGAGGGACAGCTGCGCGGCCAGCCGGGGGCCGGTGCTCGCGGGGAGCGACAGGTCGACGTGGGGCGTGGGCCGGATCGCCACCGCCACGAACGTGTTGACGATCTTCGCCGAGAGCCACGCGGCGAGGAAGAGCAGCACGAGGTTGGCTGCCCAGACGTATTTGTTGAAGAACCGCTCGAGCATGGATGGACCCGCCCACGGATAGAGCAACCGGTGTGCCACCCACGAGGGCTGGCGGCGGGGCGAGGCGCCTCACAACCAGCCGGACTCAGGGCGCTTTGCGGAGCGCCGGGAGCCGCCTTCCGGGGGGGAGGGCTCGCGCGGTGACAACTTGGCAATCGGAGCGTCGGGGGGCGCCGGCCGGTGCCAAATCGGCAGGGGCTACGGGCGCGTCAGCCCTCGTCGTCGGGGGGGGCCGAGGGGTCGAGCAGCCGCCCCTCTGCGTCGCGGTCGAGCTTCCGGTAGATCGTCCGCGCGGCGATCCCGAGGATCTGCGCCGCCACGGTCTTGTCTCCGCGCGTCTGCTCGAGCGTCCGCTTGATGACGATCCGCTCGACCTCGTCCATCGGCGTGCCGAAGGGGAGGATGAGCGGAGGCGGAGCGCCGCTCGCGGCGCCGGCCCCGCCGGCGCGGACCGTCTCTGGGAAGTCCCCCGCGTCCACCACGTCGCCGCGGCAGAGGATGACCGCGCGCTCCACGGCGTGGTGCAGCTCGCGCACGTTGCCGGGCCACCCGTAGCGCTCCAGCGCGGCCGCGGCCCCCGGCGTGAAGCCGGTGACCCGCTTCGGGAGGCTGGCCGCGGTGCGCTCGAGGAAGGTGCCCGCCAGGAGCAGCACGTCCTCGCGACGCTCGCGCAGCGGCGGCAGACGGACCGAGACGACGTCGAGCCGGTAGAGCAGGTCCTCGCGGAACTTCCCCTCCCGGGCGAGCTGCGCGAGGTCGCGGTGCGTGGCGGCGACGACGCGCGCGTCCACGAGGATCTGGTCGTTCCCGCCGACGCGCTCGATGACGCCGTCCTGGAGGAAGCGGAGGAGCTTCACCTGCGCGGCGAGCGGCATCTCGCCCACCTCGTCGAGGAAGAGCGTCCCGCCCTTCGCGCGCTCGACGCGCCCCTCCTTGCGCGCGACGGCGCCGGTGAAGGCCCCCTTCTCGTAGCCGAAGAGCTCCGACTCGAGGAGCGTCTCGGGGATGGCCGCGCAGTGGATCGGGACGAAGGGCGCGGCTGCGCGCGGCGAGAGGTCGTGGACCAGCCGCGCCGCGAGCTCCTTGCCGGTGCCGCTCTCGCCGGTGA
>JBAVTL010000310.1:0-2939 GCA_049696175.1 Anaeromyxobacteraceae bacterium | reverse complement strand
ATCGAGCGGCAGCAGGGGCGCTCCACGGCGGGCGCCGCGCGTCGCAGCGCGCTGAGCGTCGAGCGGCGCGGGGGGGAGAGCGTCCTGACCGCCCGGCCCGCGGACGAGGAGGAGCAGAAGGCCGCGGAGGAGCGGGAGGACGATCCCGAGCTGCCCGTCGTGGCCTCGGCCGTCGGACGGTTCGTCCGGCTCGACGGAGTCGACGCCTGGGTCGCGCAGGAGGCCGCCTTCGCGGTCTCGATCTCGGCCTCCAGGGCGGAGGCGGAGGCGGCGCGGAAGGCGGCGCGTGAGCGCGCGGCGCGGCTCGAGGCGGAGGCGCGCGAGCAGTGGAGCTACCAGGTGGAGGTCTGGCTCGGACGAACGCTCGAGATCGGCCGGACCGAGGAGATCACCGGCAGGGTTCCGGTCGCGGCGGTTCCGGGGCTCGAGGTGGAGCAGCGCGTCACCCTCTCCGCCCGCCGCTGGGTCTCGTGCGCGTCCGGCGGGATCGACCGGCGGTGCCTCGAGCTGACGCTCAAGGCCGACGCTGGCCCCGAGGCCTTCCGCAAGGGGCTGGCCGCCGCCGGCGGCAAGGAGGCGAAGGGGTTCGAGGACGGGGCGATGGCCGTCGAGATGGTGCTGGTCACCGACCCGGAGACGCTGCTCCCATGGCGCTACACGCTCACCAAGAAGCTCCGGCTGGTCTTCGCGGGGCGCGGGCTCTCGGTGGACCAGGTGGAGCGGCGCGAGCGGGAGTACCAGTGGTGGAAGCCGTAGCGCTCAGCCCGCGATCAGCGTGATCCGCGCGATCTCCGGCGGGGCGCCCAGCCGCATCGGCGGTCCCCAGTAGCCCGTCCCCTTGGACACGTAGACGTGCCCCGCGCCGCCGTCGATCGGGTAGAGGCCGCGCACGTACCGGAACGCCGCGTGGACGGCGAGGTTGAACGGGAAGATCTGGCCGCCGTGCGTGTGACCAGAGAGCTGGAGCCCCACGCCCTGCCGGACTCCGGGCTCGACGCCGAGCGGCTGGTGCGCGAGGAGCACGAGCGCGCGGTCAGGGTCCCGCCCCGCGAGCGCCCTCCCGAGATCGTAGCCGTGCCCGTTGCCGTACCGCCCCGCGTGCCAGTCGTCCACGCCGGCGAGATCCAGGCTGGCGCCGGCGTCCCCGATCGGCACCCGCTCGTTCCGGAGCACGCGGATCCCCATCCCCGGCAGGAAGCGCAGCCACTCGTCCACGCCCGAGAAGTACTCGTGGTTGCCGGTCACGAAGTGGACCCCGTACCGGGCGCGGAGCTGGCCGAGCCTGGCGACGATCTCGCCCAGCTCGCTCACCGTGCCGTCGACGAGGTCGCCGGTGATCGCCACGACGTCGGGGCGGAGCGCGTTGGCCTGCTCGACCACGCGCTCGACCTCGCGCCGCCGGACGGTCGGCCCGACGTGGAGATCGGTGATCTGGACGACGGAGAGGCCGTCGAGCGCCCGGGGCAGCCGGGGCAGCCGCACCGGCACCTCCACGATCTCGGCGGGCCCCGCGGCGCTCCGCACGCCGGCGCCCGCCGCAGTCGCGACGACGGCGAGCGTCGTCCCCGCGACCGCGCGGGCGACGAACAGGCGTCGCGCCGGATCCGCGGGCGGATCGTCGGCGCGCGCGAGCCAGTCCCGCAGCTGGGCGGCGCCGCTCGCGACGAGGCGCGCGAGGTCGATGGCCAGGAGGACCGAGAGGGCGAGGAACGCGACGCCGAGCCAGACGAAGGCGACCCAGGGCAGGACGCGCGCGAGCGCCGTCCCGGCCCGGCGCGAGAGGACCAGCGCCGCGGGGATGGTCAGCGCCGCCAAGGCCAGGAGGGCCGTCGCGATCCTCCGCCAGGGCTCCGGGATGCCGGTGTCCCTCACGAGGCGCGCCCACAGGAAGGCGTGCATCCCGCCCAGCACCAGGATCGCGATGGAGACGAAGACGAGGAACGAGAGGAGGCGCGCCACGGCACACTCTTAGCGCCGACCGCCCCGGTCCGCTACTCGAGGTCGAGCGGGTGCCCTCTGGCCACCCACCACATGATGCCGCCGTCGAGGCTGAAGACCTCGGCGACGCCGGCCGACTCGGCCGCGACCCCCGCCGTCACGCTGCGAAGCCCGTGGGCGCAGACGAAGATCGCGCGGTCGCCGCGGACGTTGCCGCGAGGATCCCGGAGGAAGGTCCCGAGCGGAACGAGGCGCGCCCCGGGGAGGTGGCCGCCGATCCACTCGTGGGGCTCGCGGACGTCGATCAGGTCGATCCCCCCCGCGTCGTTGAGGGCACGCACCTCGTCGGGCGAGAGGCTCTTCATCGGGCGCGACTCTACCCGACGCGCGCCGCCGGCGGGAGATCGCGCGCCGTACGCGCCGATCCCCGGCCGGCGGAACCGCTGTACACTGCCGCGCGATGAGCGACGGCGCGCTTCGCTATCCACCACAGGTCCGGTTCGTAATAGCCAGCGAGGCCTTCGAGCGCTTTGCGTTCAACGGGATGCGCTCGATCCTGACGTCGTACCTGGTCACGTTCATCGTCCTGCCCGAGCGCGCCGCGAAGGGCTGGTTCCACGCCTTCATGATGGCGACCTACCTCACGCCGCTCCTCGGGGGCTGGCTCGCCGAGCGCTTCCTGGGCAGGTACGCGACCCTCCTGCGCTCGGCGGTCTTCTCGATCGGCGGGTACCTGACGCTGGCGCTCTGGCAGGCGCCGGCCGGGGTGCTGCTCGGCGCGGGGCTCGTCGCGTGCGGCGCCGGCGGGGTCCTCCCCTGCGCGTCGGCCTTCGTCGGCGAGCAGCTCCCCAGCGGCGATCCCGGGCTCCTCGCGCGCGTCCGCGGCTGGTTCTACTGGGTCCTCAACCTCGGCGCCGCGGTCGCGAGCCTGGCCGTCCCGTTCCTCCTGCAACGCTTCGGCCCCGCGGTCGCGTTCGCCGCGCCGTCGATCGCCATGTCGC
>JBAVTL010000309.1:0-7461 GCA_049696175.1 Anaeromyxobacteraceae bacterium | reverse complement strand
ACCTCGGGGAGCGCGCCCGCGACACGCGCCGGCAGCGGCCGTCGGGCGCCTGGACCGAGCCGCCGGAGCAGCCACGCGAGCAGGTGCGGCTCGCTCCCCGGGCGAACGGTGAGCCGGACGTCGGCGTTCGCGCCCGTGAGCGAGAAGTGGGGCTCCGCGTGCCACCAGCGGGCGCCGGACCGATCCGAGAGCTGCCTGGCGAAGCCTACCGGGTTCACGAACGTCTCGAGCAGGTCGGCCCCCACCGTCAGCAGCGCGTCGGCCTTGCCGAGCTCCACGTGCGCCAGCTCCCGCCGCCCGAAGAGCAGGCCGTTGGCGCGGCGCAGCGCGGCGTGGCTGAACGGCTCGAACTCCGGCAGCCGCTCGATGCCGAGGGCGCGGGCGGTCTCCTCGATCAGGTCCGACAGCGAGCCCGTGGTCCGGCCCGAGAGCCAGGCGCTGCGCCGCCCTTCCTGCGCGCCCTTCCCGAGCGCGGCGACCACGCGATCCAGCGCGTCATCCCAGGAGATGGCCTTGAACGTCCCCCCGTCGCGCAGCAGCGGCCCCTTCAGCCGTCCCGGGTGATAGAGCCGCCAGAGGCTGGCCTGCCCGCGCATGCAGAGCCCACCGCCACTGACGGGGTGGTCCGCGACGCCCTCCGACTTGACCGGCACCCCCTCGCGGAGCCGCACCTGCATCCCGCAGCCGGAGGGGCACTCGGTGCAGGTCGTGAAGAGCCACGTCGACTGACCGGGGATGACCCCGTCGTCCGGCGGGATCAGCGCCGAGATGAGCGGGCTCCGCCCCTTCTCGGAGCTGCACGCCGACACGGCCGTGCTCCCAGTGAGGAGACCGAGCACGTTGAGGAAGGTTCGGCGGTCCATGGTCTCGAGTCCCGTAGGCGAGCGGCGTCCTCAGACGTGGCAGGTGGCGCAGTCGGTCGGAGCGCCCTTCGTCCAGTGGCAGGTCACGCACCAGCCCATCGTCAGCGACCGGACCCGCTTCACCCGCGCCATCCTGGCGACCCCGCCGTGGCAGACGGCGCAGTCGACGCCCGCCTTGACGTGCCGCTTGTGAGTGAAGTGCACGAAGGCGGGGAGCGCGTGCACCCGCTGCCAGACCACCGGCTCCTTTCGGGAGACGTAGCCCCGAAGCTTCTGAACCTCCGGACGGTCGAGCGCGATGGTCTCGTGGCAGGTCATGCACGTCGCGAGCGGAGGGACGGTGGCGCTGGGGGATCGAGCCGCGTTGGCGTGGCAGAAGAGGCACTCCAGGCCGAGCTGCCCGGCGTGGATCGTGTGGGGGAACGCGATGGGCTGGGCCGGTGAGATCGAGGGCTGCCCCCGGTACCAGGCGAGGGCGGCGAGCAGCGCCAGCGCGAGCACGAAGAAGCCTGCCAGGGTCAACCTGGCGAGCCGCCGCACGATCGCGCCGTCCCCCAGCTTCACGGCTTCGCCTGATCGAGGAGATAGGCCGCGACCGCGTCGATCTCGGTCTCGTTCACCACCGGCTTCGGCATCACCGGGTACTTCGGATCCTTCTTCACCGGGTTGCGGATGAAGGCCTTGAGCGCCTTCGGATCGGCGCGGTACTTCGGGACGACGCTGTCGAGCGGCGGTCCGACGACCTTCGCGTCGAAGCGGTGGCAGAGGTGGCAGACCCGGTCGAACACGGCCTTTCCCGCCGCGAGCTTGCCCGCCGGCGCGGCCGCGACCTCGATCGGGGCTGGCGCCGCGGCAGCGCGGACGACGCCAGCCAGCGTCGCCTCGTCGAGCGCGTTCTCCCGCGCGAGGTGATCCGACGCGACGAACAGGCCGAAGAGCACGGCCGACGCACCGAGGAGGAGGCGGATGGGCGGCGGCCGCGCGGCATCTGACGCCCCCGCCACCATCCAGGCGGCGAGCCCCGCCACGACGAGCCCCGCGGCAGCGATCGCCCAGACTCCAGCGGAGAGGCCGATGGCCGGCAGGTTGAAGTGAGTGAAGAGGAGCGCTGGCGGCAAGGCGAGGAGGAAGACGAGGGCCATCCGACCCCCGAAGCGCCGGGCGAGCGCCACGTCTCCTGGAGCTTCAAGCCGCTGTCCGAGCGCCATGTAGACGACTCCTGTGGCCACGAAGGAGAGGCAGGTGAACTCCATGAAGCGGCCGGTGCCGCTCCAGGTGAGGAGGAAGCGCGACGGCGGCTCGGCCGTCGGCCAGGCCTCCGGCTGCAGGAGCACGCCGGAGCCGCAGCAGAGCAGGAAGGTGGAGGAGAGGACGAGGCCGATCCCGGCCAGTCCGACGGCGCCGCGCAGTTGCGCCCAACGCTCTCGCCGCAACAGATTCGAGAAGGTCCCGATCGCCGCGAGGCCGGCCACCAGCGGGAAGAGCAGCCCAGCCCAGTACCCCCCCGTCTGCGCGAAGTAGGGATGCGCGACCCGGACGCCGACGAGCGAGAGCGTGGCTGTGACCTCGAGCCCGGCCAGCGTGAGGAGGCCCGGCCCCATCGAGGCGAGCACCGCCGAGGCCAGCCGCCGGTGGCTTGGGCCTCCGAGCCCGTCCATCGCGACGGCGACGGTCGCCGCGCCCGCGATCAGCCCGACCCAGGCGAGGTGGACGAAGAGCACCGCGATCGATCCCGCCGCGATCATCGATCGCGCTCCGAGGCCTGCTCACCCATGCACCGGACCTCCCCAGCGAAGAGTCGGCAGGATCGTGGCACGCCGGTTCACGAATCGGCAAGCGCACGTACGGGTCCGGTCGTCGACGTCGAGATCCCCACGAACTCGCCCCGTGACATATTGACGCAGACGTTCCGTGATGCTCTATTTTCGCCCACGCGGGCCGAACGGAGGATCGATGCTAGAGCGAACCACCGGTACCACGTCTGTGGCCAGGAGCTCAGCCGAGCGCAACGGTAACCTCGTGAAGGGGACGCTGATCGCAGCACGCCTCCGCTTCCTGCGCGCCCGCGGCCTCGAGATGACGGAGCGCGTGCTCAACCGGATGAGCGCCGAGGACCAGGTGACGCTCCGCGGGATGATCCTCCCGAGCAGCTGGTACCCAGCGAACATCCTCCTGCGGCTCGAGATGACGGCGGCCGCGATCGTCGCGCGCGGGGATCCCAAGGCGCTCTTCGTCGAGATGGGGCGCTACTCGGCCCAGACCAACCTCGGGCCGACGGGCGTCCAGCGCGCGTACGTCCGCCACGGCGATCCGCACTTCGTCCTGTCGAACGTCCCGAGGATGTACGTGGCGCAGCACACCGAGGGGAACCGGACCTACGAGAAGACGGCGGACGGGGGCGCGATCATCCGGAGCCAGGACGGCGACAAGCCCCGGCCGGAGGACTGCCTCACGACCGCCGGATGGGTGGGGAAGGCGATCGAGGTCTCGGGCGGGCGCAACGTCGTCGTCGAGGAAAGGCTCTGCCGCACCCGGGGCGCGCCGCACTGCGAGTTTCACTGCAGCTGGGTCTGATACGCTGGCGCCCGGGAGTGCACCCCGGAGGAAGTCACCTTGCGCCGCGCCAAGATCGTCGCAACCATAGGCCCTGCCTGCCAGGACAGCGAGACGCTCGAGAAGCTGCTGACGGTCGGGATGGACGTCGCCCGGCTCAACTTCTCGCACGGGACCCACGCCGAGCACGCGGACGTGATCGCGCGGATCCGGGCGGCGTCGCGCCACCAGCGCCGCGCCGTGGGGCTGCTCCAGGATCTTCAGGGCCCCAAGATCCGGACCGGCAAGCTGAAGGCCGGGCGCGAGGGGGTCCGGCTGGTGGCCGGGGCCACGCTCACCATCACGGTCGAGGAGGACGTGCTCGGGGACGAGAGCCTCGTCTCGACCACCTATCCGCACCTCGCCCAGGACGTGCGCCAGGGTGACCGGATCCTCATGGACGACGGGCTGCTGGAGCTCCGCGTCGTCGACACCGACGGCGTCCGCGTCCGCACCGAGGTGGTCGAGGGCGGCATCCTGGGCGAGTCGAAGGGGATCAACCTCCCCGGCGTGAAGATCCGGGCCGAGGCGATGAGCGAGAAGGATCGGGCCGACGTCGCCTTCGGACTCGCGAACGGGGTCGACTACGTCGCGCTCTCCTTCGTCCGCTCCGCGGAGGACGTCCTCTCCTGCAGGGAGGAGATGCAGCGGCACGGCCGCGTGGTCCCGATCATCGCCAAGATCGAGAAGCCCGAGGCCCTCGACGCGCTCGACTCCATCATCGCCGCGGCCGATGGACTCATGGTCGCCCGCGGGGATCTCGGCGTGGAGATCCAGCCCGAGCGCGTCCCGGGGATCCAGAAGGACATGTGCCGCCGGGCGAGCGCCGCCGGGAAGCCGATCATCATCGCGACCCAGATGCTCAACTCGATGATCGAGCACGCGCGCCCCACGCGCGCCGAGGCGAGCGACGTCGCGAACGGGATCTGGGACGGCGCCGACGCCGTCATGCTCTCGGGCGAGACGGCCAGCGGCCGCTTCCCGATCCAGTCGATCCAGATGATGGACCGGATCGTCCGCGAGGCAGAGGCGACGGTCGGCGCCACGCGCCTTCCCAACGTGGAGCGGCGGGACTTCCACGCCGGGTTCCCCGAGGTGACCGCCGCGGTCGCGTGCCGCGCCGCCGAGTCGGCTGGGGCCGCCCTGATCTGCTGCTTCACCCTCTCCGGCTCGACGGCGCGGCTCGTCTCCCGGTTCCGCCCGGGCGTGCCGATCGTAGCGTTCTCCCCCGACCAGGACATCCGGCGGCGGCTGGCGCTCTACTGGGGGGTCGTCCCGCGGGTCATGGAGCCGGTCAGGAACACCGACATGGTGGCCGACCTGGTCTCCGAGCGGCTGCTCGAGGAGAAGCTCTGCCGTCCGGGCGATCGCATCGTCCTCGTCCACGGGTCGCCGATCGGCGTCGCCGGCCAGACCAACTCGATCCGGCTCCACGAGATCCCGCACCCGTCGGAGCTGGCGGCGCGCAGGTACCGCGTCCCGATCTGACCTGAGCACCCTGACCTGAGCACCGTAGATGCCGCAGCAATCGGGCAGGGTTGACCCTGAGCCCCGGATGCGTCATTCTGCCGCGCTGATGAACGGGTATTCAGAACCATGAACATTGATTCCAACCCCGTCGGGCGGCTGCGCGAACGGCTGCGCGAAGAGACCGCGTCGGTGATCCTGGCTGCCGCCGAACAGGTGATCGGCGAGGACGGCCTACATGCCGCGCGCATGGAGCGCATCGCCGCGCGCGCCGGCGTCTCCGTCGGCACCGTCTACAACTACTTCGCGGATCGCGCGGCGCTGGTGCAGTCGCTCTTCGACTCTCGCGCGGCTGGGATGCAGGAACACCTCGATCGCGCGCTCGCCGCCGTGCAAGGGCTCCCCGCCCCTGCACAGGTAGAGGCGATCCTGGCGGGGATGGCGGAGCACGCCCGGAGCCACGGTCCATTCTTCGCGGCGCTGATGAGCGAGCACATGGGGCCCGCCCGGCTGCGGCCGCCGACCTTCGCCCGGGAGGTGCTCCAGCGGCGCACGAACGAGCTCGTCGCGCGCGCCGTCGCGGCTGGGGAGTTCCGCGACGACTCCGACGGCCTCTTCGCCGAGGCGCTCGTCGCGATCGCCAGGCTGGTGCTGACGCGGACCGTAGAGGGGAAGCTCGGTCCGCGCGACGTGCCCGCGCTCGCAGAGCTCTACGTCCGCGGTGTCGCGCGGTGAGCGTCTCCGTCGCCCTCCCAGCCCCGGCCGCAGCCGCGCGTCGGCTCCCCAACAAGTGGCTCGTAACCCTCTCGGTGACCTTCGGCACGCTGATGGGGGCCATCGACTCGTCCATCGTCAACGTGGCGCTGCCGCAGCTGCGTGGCGCCGTCGGCGCGACGGTCCAGGAGATCACCTGGATCAGCACCGGCTTCGCCATCGCGACCGTCATCGTCATGCCGCTCACGGCGTTCCTCGGCCGGCTCTTCGGCCAGAAGCGCGTCTACATGTCGAGCCTCGTCCTCTTCGTGGCCGGCTCGGCGCTCTGCGGCTTCGCGACCACCCTCCCCCAGCTCGTCATCTTCAGGATGATCCAGGGGTTCGGCGCCGGCGCGCTCCAGCCGACCGAGCAGGCGATCCTCCGCCAGACCTTCCCGCCCGAGGAGCAGGGGACGGCGATGGCCCTCTTCGGCATGGCGGTGATGATCGGCCCGGCCATCGGTCCGACGCTCGGCGGCTGGATCGTCGACAACTTCCACTGGTCCTGGATCTTCTTCATCAACCTCCCCGTGGGCGCCCTCGGCCTCTTCCTCGTCTGGCGCTTCGTCCGCGAACCCGAGGACATCCGGGCGGCCAACGCGGCCGCCGCCGTGGCCCAGCGCCGCAACATGGACTGGCAGGGGATCGCGCTGCTCGCGGTCGGGCTGGCGTCGCTCCAGTTCTTCCTCGAGGAGGGGCAGCAGAAGGACTGGTTCGAGTCGTCGCTCATCACCTGGACGGCCGTCGCCTCCGTCGCCGCCCTGGCCCTCTTCGCCTGGCGGGAGCTGACCGCCCCGGTCCCGGCCGTCAACCTCCGGCTCTTCAAGGACCCCATCTTCACCGCGAGCTCCGCCATCGGCGCGCTCATGTTCGCCATCCTCCTGGCGAGCATGTTCCTCCTGCCGGTCTTCATGCAGGAGCTGCTCGGCTTCACCGCCATGCAGTCGGGGCTGGCGCTCATGCCGCGCACCCTCGTCATGATGGCGATCACGCCGTTCGTCGGGCGGCTCTACGGCAAGGTGTCGGCGCGCGTGCTCATCGGCTTCGGCGTCCTGCTGATCTCGTACGGCTCCTGGGTGGTCTCGCACGTGACCCTGCAGACGACCTCCGGGGGGATCACGCAGGCGATCATCGTGCAGGGGATCGGCTTCAGCTTCCTCTTCGTCCCCCTCACCGCGACGGCGCTCTCCAAGGTGCCGCGCCACCAGCTCGCCGACGCCACCGGCCTCAACTCGCTCCTTCGGCAGGTGGGGGCGTCGACCGGGCTGGCCGTCTTCGCGACCCTCCTCTCCCGGGAGGGGATCCACGCGAAGGCCGCGCTCGCCGCCCACGTCACCGCAGACCGTCCGGAGGTCCAGACGCGGCTCTCGCAGCTCGCCGCGGGCTTCGCCTCACGCGGCTTCGACCCGGTCTCCGCGAAGCAGGCCGCGCTCCGCGCGCTGGACGGGCTCGTCACGCGCCAGGCGATGGTCCTCGCCTTCGAGCGCGTCCTGCTCCTCACCGGCGTCCTCTTCCTCGCGGTCCTCCCGCTCCTCTATTTCCTCAAAGTCAACCGGCGTGCCCCTGCAGAGAAGGTCCACGTCGAGATCGAGATCTGACCATGAGCTCCCAGGACACGCCCCTCCACGCCGTCGAGCCCGCCGAGACCACGCCCCCGGCGATCCCCCTCCCCGTGGGGATGCCACCGCGCAAGCGCAGGCTGCTCCTCCTCGCCGGCGCGATCGGCGCCGTGGCCGTCGTCACGCTCGTCGGCCGCCACGCCTGGCTCGGGCGCGGCGACCAGAGC
>JBAVTL010000308.1:0-2174 GCA_049696175.1 Anaeromyxobacteraceae bacterium | reverse complement strand
CTACGCGAAGGGCATCGCGGTCACCGACGAGGAGATGGCAGCTCTCAATGTACAGATTGCACGGGTTCGCGGTGAGTGGAGCTATTTGATCAAGCCGAGACCGCTGAAATGACGGTCAACCTGATCGGCTATTTCCGTGCGAGCCCTTAGCCGTCCGGCGGCGGAGCGGATTGGCCAGGTCGCCCTGCTGGGCGGTGACGACGATCTCCGTCGGTGGCCCGGCGCAGTACAGATCGTCCACCCCGGCGGCCGGCTGGCTACCGGACGCCATCGCGGTGGTCACCAGGCCGTACTGCACCTTGGCCCAGACGTCGTCGTCCGGATCCGCGACGTCCCCCCAGTCGTGGAAGGTCGTCACGTTCCCGAAGTCGTCGTACTCCACGAAGGACTGGTGCGACTTCACGAGCGGATCCGGCCCGCCCTCGTAGACGCGCCGCTCGGTCTCGGTCGCCCTCATGAACGTGGACGCGCAGTAGAGCTCCCCCTGCGGCGACGTCGACGGGCGCGCCATCGACCTCGACCGCCCCGCGCCCAGCGGGCGACTCTGCCCAGCCGGCCACGTAAGCCTGCCCGCCGAAGCGCTCGCCCACGAGCTTCCCCGACTGGACCGAGAGCCGCGGGTACGAGATCACGAGCTGGTTGGCGGCGACCCTGGGGCCGATGCCGCTCCCGACGAGGGAGAGCTCCGCGACCTTCGCCGAGGGTGTGCCGCCAGCGCCGTCGAAGGTCAGCTCGACTCCGCGCGCCAGGCGACCACCCAGCTCCAGCGCGGTCGTGCCGTCGGCGAGGTCCACCGCCCCCTGCTCGCTCCAGGCCATCCCGTCGAAGGTGCCGACCGAGTGGAGCCGAGCGGCGCCCGCGGTCCGTATCGATGCCTGTTCTAGCGCGCCGAGCCGATCAAGCCCCAGCTCCATCCGCGCTGGAGCGGGCTCCCAGACGGTGGCCGCGTCTCCGTCCAGCGCCGCCGGCATCGCGAGCTCGGCGTCGCGATCGAAGCCGTTGGCGCCGCGATCGAGGACCAGCACCAGGCGAAGCCCCTGGACCGTCACCTGCGACGTGGCCTCGTTCGGGAGGCACAGCAGGACCGGATCGTTGCCGGTGAGCTTCGCCGGGTCGAGCTCGTCCACGAGCGTCGCGCTGGCGGCCGTTCCCAGCCAGAGGCCGCCTACCGGCGCAGCGCCACCGATGCTTCGGCGAAGCTCTACGGCTCGGTGCAGGTTCGCCTCGTAGGCGAGGTAGGCGCGGCGCGCGCCAAGGGCCAGCGCGCCTGGCGCGAACGTCGCGGACATGCAATCCGCCCCCTCCGCCGTCCCCCGGGGCACCAGCGTCGCGGCGCCAGCGCTGGCCGGGATCGCGACCACTGCGTCGCCGAGCCACAGCTCCCTGGCCAACGCCGTAGCGATCGGAGGGCTCCGCGGGCGCTCCTCCTGGCGGGTTGCGGCGGCGAGCGCTGCCGGGTCGAGCGTCCCCCGCGCCTCCCCCTGCCCCCAGACCTCGATCTCGGCGACCTCTGCATCGGGCCCTTCCGGTTCGAGCTCGAGAGCGACCAGCGAGCCGATCTCCCCCCTGAGCTCGGCGGTCACCCACCCCGCCTCGTCAGGGGGGCTCGAGGCGCCCATCCCCGTCGCCGACACCCGGAGCGCCTTCGCCCCGAGGACCTTCACCTTCGGATGGACCAGTGGCTTCGCGAACCGAACGAAGACGTGCGTGGTGCCCACCACCTGGACCTTCGTCGTCCCGTCGCGATCGATGAGCAGGGGCGCGTCGACGCTGCGATCCGACCAGACCTGCGCGGGCGAGAGGCGCATCGCCGTACCACACCGGACGCCGCCGCGAAGGCTGCGAATACCGATACGAGCGTAGGCCAACGCATTCGTCACACTCCCCATCGAGGCACACGCCCGCCCCGAAGCTCGCGGGGGCGCCATCCTCGTGCCCGTTTGGGGAGTAAACACGTACATACCGTGACGTCCTGTCAAGCACTGAACGTCACATGGCCGTAATCACTGTCAGATATGCGCTTGCCCCACACGTGCGAAGAGGGTGCCGGCGGCTCGCGCTGGCACCCTCAATCGACTTCACTGATTCTGGCTCGGCTACCTGGCGGGGGGCGTGCCGTGGGACGGCGCGCCGGGCGCTGCGGGAGCCGGCGCGGGGGGCGGAGCAGCAGGGGC
>JBAVTL010000307.1:0-4451 GCA_049696175.1 Anaeromyxobacteraceae bacterium | reverse complement strand
GCCTCCGCGCCGCCAGCCAGGCCGGCGTCGTCGCCGCCTCCCTGCGCCGCCGCCGCGGCCTCGAGCTGGCGCTGGTGGTAGAGCCAGTCGTCGAGGTTGCCCGGGTTCGGGAGGACGCCGCCGTCCTTCACCTCCCAGATCGTGGTCGCGAGCTGGTTGAGGAAGGACCGGTTGTGGCTCACGAACAGCAGGGTCCCCTCGTAGCCCTTCAGCGCACCGATGAGCGCCTCGGAGGAGTCGAGGTCCAGGTGGTTGGTCGGCTCGTCGAGGATCAGCAGGTTCGCCGGCACGAGGAGCAGCCGCGCCAGCGCCACGCGCGCCCGCTCGCCACCCGAGAGGACCGCCACCCTCTTGTCGGCATCCTCTCCGGAGAAGAGGAACGATCCGGCCACCGACCGCACGTACGACTCGCCGCGATCCGGCACCAGGTCCCAGAGCGTCTCGAGGACAGTCTTCTTCGGATCGAGCCCGCCGGCGGCGCGGGCGAGCGACACCCCCTCCGCCGCCTGCGGATCGAAGTGGTGCTGCGCGTAGTAGCCGGCGACGACCCCGTGGCCGAGCTCCACCGTCCCGCCGTCCGGTGCCGTCTCGCCCGCCGCGAGCTTCAGCAGCGTCGTCTTGCCGGCGCCGTTGGGGCCGATGACGCCGATCCGCTCCCCGCGCAGGACGGTGGCGTCGAGCCCTGCATAGACGCGCTTGTCGCCGTACGTCTTCGTGAGGCCGCGGAGCTTCAGCACCTCCCGCCCTGACCGGGGGGCCTCCGCGAAGCGGAAGCGGAGCGTCGCGCGCTGCTCGAGCGTCTCGACGTCCTCCATCCGGTCGAGCAGCTTCTGCTTCGAGCGCGCCTGCGCCGCCTTGGTCGCCTTCGCGCCGAAGCGGTCGATGAAGCCCTGCAGCTCCGCGCGCCGCGCCTCGACCCGCCGGGACTGGGCCTCGAGCTGCGCCTCGCGCTCCGCCCGCTGCCGCTTGTAGTCGCCGTAGTCGCCCGTCCAGCTGCAGAGCCCCTCCAGCTCCAGCGACAGCACGCGGTCGATCTGCCGGTCCAGGAACTCGCGGTCGTGGCTGATGAGCACGACGGCGCGCCGCGTCCCCCGCAGGAAGGCGTCGAACCACTCCAGCGTCGGGATGTCGAGGTGGTTGGTCGGCTCGTCGAGCAGCAAGAGGTCGGGATCGGCGAGGAGCAGCCCCGCGAGCGCCGCGCGCATCTTCCAGCCGCCGGAGAAGGTCCGGACGTCGCGGGCGAGGTCGGCCGCCGTGAAGCCGAGCCCGGAGAGGAGCCGCTCGGCGCGCCGCCGGCCGTAGCGCTCCTCGAAGTGGTCGAGGGCGCCGTGCAGGTCCGCGAGCGACTGCGACAGCTCGAGCTGATCCGCCTCGTCGCGCGCCACCGCGATGTCCGCCTCGGTCTGGTGGAGGCGATCCTCCAGCGCCCCGCGACCGGGCACCGCGGCGAGGACGGACTCCACCAGCGTGCCGGGCGGGAGCTCGGCCACGTCCTGCGGAAGGTAGGCGGCGCGCGCACCGCGGCGCCACGTGAGCTCACCCGCGTCGGGGTGGATCTCCCCGGCCAGGATCTTCAGGAGCGTGGACTTGCCGGTGCCGTTGGCGCCGACGAGCCCGATCCGGTCGGTCGGGCCGATGGAGAAGCCCGCGTCCCGGAGGAGGACCCTCGGGCCGTAGGCGAGGCTCAGGTGGCTGGCGACGACGAGGCTCATCGGGGGCGAAGGGTTAACGTTTCTTCGGATTCCGAACAAGTGCGCGCAACGGGGGGCCGCCATCCTGGGCAGCATGGACAGTGGCCGCGAAGACCGAACGCCGGCTCGGGCGCTGACCCGCGTTATCATGCCCTCAGTGCCCGAGCCGACCCTCACCGCCCTCCTCGTGGAGGACGACGCCCGCCTCGCGATGCTCACCGCCGAGTACCTCAACGGCCACGGCGTCGTCGTGACCCACGTCGCCGACGGGCGGAGGGGGCAGGAGGAGGCGCTGCGCGGCGGCTGGGACGTCGTCCTCCTGGACCTGATGCTGCCGGGGCGCGATGGGCTGGAGGTCTGCCGCGAGGTGCGCGCCCGCTCCGACGTCCCGATCATCGTCCTCACCGCGCGCGGCGAGGAGGCGGACCGGGTGATGGGGCTCGAGATCGGGGCGGACGACTACCTCGCGAAGCCCTACTCGCCGCGCGAGCTGCTGGCGCGCATCCGCGCCGTCACCCGCCGCGCCAAGGGGAGGGCGGGGCCCCGGGTCGAGGCCGTCACCGTCGGTTCGCTCCACCTCGACCCCGCCGCGCGGCGGGCGACGCTCGACGGCGCGGAGATCCCGCTCACGGGCTACGAGTTCGACCTGCTGCGGGCGCTGGCCGAGCGCGCGGGGCGCATCCTCTCCCGCGAGCAGCTCATGGAGCTCGTGCGCGGCTCAGCCGAGGAGGCGTTCGATCGCTCGATCGACGTCCACGTCTCCCGGCTGCGCCAGAAGCTCGGCGACGACCCGAAGCGTCCCAGGCTCATCAAGACGGTCCGTGGCGTCGGCTACATCCTGGCCGCTGGGCCGGAGGACGAGGCGTGATCCACGGCCACCGCTCGCCGCACGGCTTCCTGTTCTGGCGGATCTACGGCCACGGCCTCCTGCTCATCTTCCTGATCGGCCTCGTCCTCGCCGCGATCGGCTGGGCGCTCGGGCGCCGGCTGCCACCGCGTGAGCCGGAGAAGGTGGTGGCGTACCTGGCGGCGAGAGTGGACGAGCGGCTCTCCACGCCGGACCGGCTGGACTCCGACCTGCGCGAGCTGCGCGAAGGGCTGGGGCTCGACGCGACCGTCTTCACGCCGTCGGGGGGCGTGGTGACCGCGAGCGGCGTCGTCGCGCCGCCGCTCTCCGCGGCGCAGGTGGCGGAGCTGGCAGCCGGGCCCATTCACGTCCCGGATCGCGGCTACGCCTTCGCCGCGCGCCTGCCGTCGGGCGCGGGCTACATCATCCTGGGGCCAGGTCCGCACACGCGCCCGTACGCGCGGTGGGCCGTCATCATGGCCGTGGTCCTCGCGGTCCTCGCCATCGGCTCCTACCCGACTGCGCGCTCGATCACGTCGCCGCTGGAGCGGCTCACGGCGGTCGCGAGGCGGCTCGGCGAGGGGGACCTCTCGGTCCGCACGGGGCTGCGTGCGCGCGGCGAGGTGGGCGAGCTCGCGCGCGCGTTCGACGAGATGGCGGAGCGGCTCCAGCGGCTGGTCCGCGCGGAGCGCGAGCTGCTCGCGAACGTCTCGCATGAGCTGCGGACGCCGCTCGCGCGGATCCGCGTGGCGCTGGAGCTGGCGGCCGAGGGGGACCACGAGAAGGCCCAGCGGTACCTCTCGGAGATCGGCGCCGACCTCGCAGAGCTCGACGGGCTGGTCGAGCAGATCCTCACCGCGGCGCGGCTCGAGGGGGCGGGGCCGAACGGGATCCCGATCCACCGCGCGCGCGTAGAGCTCCGCCCGCTGCTCGAGGACGTGGCCGCCCGCTTCCGAGCGGCGGACCCGGCGCGGCCGCTAATCCTCGAGGTCGCGCCCGCGCTCCCGACGATCGACGCCGACACGCCGCTCCTGCGGCGGCTCGTCGAGAACCTGCTCGACAACGCGCGCAAGTACTCCGAGCCAGGCGCGCCGGTGACGCTCGCGGCGCGGGCGGAGCCGGGTGTGGTGGTCATGGAGGTGCGCGATCGCGGCATCGGCATCGACCCGGCGGATCTGCCGCGCCTCTTCACGCCGTTCTTCAGGACCGACCGGAGCCGGGCCCGAGGCACCGGGGGTGTCGGGCTCGGCCTGAACCTCGCGCGGCGGATCGCCGAGGCGCACGGCGGGACCATCTCGGCGGAGAGCAGCGCAGGCGCGGGGACGACGATCAGGGTGACGCTGCCGGTGGCGTAGGGCCGCTCAAGACGCGGCGACGGCGAGGAATGGGCTCGCGCCGAGGCGCCGGTATCCCTCGCGCGCCAGGAGGAGGTCGAGCGCGAGCGTCGCGGCGTCGTCCGCCACCGGCTCGACCCCGGCGCGCCGCTCCTGGTCGAAGAGCTTCACGTAGCCGCCGCAGCCGCCGCACGCCTCCGCCTTCGCGCTCTCGTCGTGCTCGAGGTGGAGGTAGCAGAGCCCGGCGTCGTCGCCGCAGCTCACGCAGATCGACCGGAGGACGTTCCACGCCGCGCCGCAGAGGGAGCAGTGGAGATGGCGACGCCGGGTCGTGCCGTCGATGACGCCAGCGACGGGCCTGGCTCCGCAGATCGGGCAGTCACCGCTGGAGGTCGTGCCGGTGACCGGCTCGAGCCCCCCCGCGAGCGCGCTGAACCAGGCCTGGAGCGCCGCCCCGACGAAGGGGGCAGCGGCGAGCCGGTCACCCGGGATCGAGCCTTTGAGCTGCAGGTCGGCCAGCCCCTCGAGCAGGGGCGCGTCGGCGCGCGCGAGCCGGCCGATCGCGTCGCGCGCCTCGGC
>JBAVTL010000306.1:0-5102 GCA_049696175.1 Anaeromyxobacteraceae bacterium | reverse complement strand
CGTCGGCCCCGTGTCGGTCCCGCCGCACCACGCGGCGTCGCGGCTGAGCGGCGTGGAGGCGATGGTGGCCTTCACGACCGAGCGTCACTCCGACCTGCCCCTGGTCGTCCAGGGGGTGGGGGTCGGCGGCTCGCACACTGCCGGAGCGGTGCTCGCCGAGATCTTCCGGCTATATGGACATGGAGCATGGTAGCCCCTGCTGAGAAGATCGGCCGCAACGACCCTTGCTGGTGCGGGAGCGGCAAGAAGTACAAGAAGTGCCACGAGCAGGCCGATCAGGCCGGCGGCTCGCCCCCGCGTCCACCTCGCCGCAGGCCGCTGACGGCGGGGCGCGTCACCCCGGCCCGCGCGGTCCCGGCGGAGATACCGCGCCCCGAGTACGCGCAGACGGGGCAGCCGCGGCTGTCGCTGAAGGACGTGAAGACTCCCGAGGAGCTCGAGCGTCAGCGGCGGGCGTGCCGCGCGGCGGCCCGGGTCCTGCGGATCGCGGGCGAGGCGGTCGCGGTCGGCATCACCACCGACGCGCTCGACGAGATCGCCCACGCCGAGATCGTCCGGCTGGGTGGCTACCCGAGCCCGCTCAACTACCGCGGGTTCCCCAAGTCGATCTGCACCTCGGTGAACGAGGTGATCTGCCACGGGATCCCCGACAGCCGGCCGCTGGAGGACGGCGACATCGTCAACCTCGACATCACCGTCTACCTCGACGGCATGCACGGGGACTGCTCGGCCACCTACCTCGTCGGCGACGTCGACGAAGGGGGACGGAGGCTCGTCCGGGTGGCGAGGGAGTGCCTGGAGCGGGGCATCTCGGTGGTCCAGCCCGGCCGTCCCGTCTCGGACATCGGGAAGGCGATCGAGGCGCACGCCGCGCGCTACGGCTACGGCGTGGTCCGCTCCTACTGTGGCCACGGCATCGGGGACGGCTTCCACACCGCCCTCCAGATCCCTCACCACAACGATCGGTCGGCGCGGCGCGTGATGGAGGAGGGGATGACCTTCACCATCGAGCCGATGATCACCGCGGGGACGTGGGAGGACCTCCTCTGGGACGACGGCTGGACCGCCGTGACGGCGGACGGGATGCGCACGGCCCAGTTCGAGCACACCATCGCCGTCACCGCAGGTGGGGCCGAGATCCTGACGGTCGAGGGGTAGAAAGGTCGCTCAGACCTCCGCCGGGGCGGTGGCCTTCCGCGCGGTGGCAGGGGCGGGGGTCCCTGGAAGCCTCGGGCGTAGATCCTCGATCTCGGCGCCGATTGGCATCGTGCCCTTCTCCGTCCACTCGTACGAGCCGGCGAGCACCCTGCGGCCGGTCTCGTAGTTCGCGTCGTCGTCGTTGGACCAGAGCGCGCTGAAGAGCCCCTCGACCCTGCGGGAGGCCTGGCGGCAGAAGGCCCCGGCCAGCTCCACGGCGCTGTGCCCCTCGTCCTTGCCTCCCTGCAGGAGCGCCTGCGCCCTGGAGACGGTGGCGGCCATCGCGAAGAGCTCGTCGGCGACGTCGATGGCGCGGAAGAGGAAGGCCTGCTTGCGCTCGGTCCGGGCGCCGAAGAGCACCATCGCGTGGAAGATCTGCCGGGCGAGCTTGCGGCCGCGCCGCTCGACGAAGCGCAGGTGGCGCGCCAGCGGGCCGAACTCGCCGTAGCGTGGCGCGGTCAGGCCGCGGAGCCAGAGCCCCGGGTACCAGGAGAGGTAGAAGCGGGCGATCCCGGGGAGCGCGGCGAGCTTCGCGCCGAGCCCCATCTTCGGGTCGATGAGCGCGCCGGCGATCTTCAGGTGCTTGTCCACCGCCTCGCGGGCCATGAAGAGGTGCATGATCTCCGAAGAGCCCTCGAAGATCGTGTTGATGCGGGTGTCGCGCATCCAGCGCTCGACGCCGACCGGCGTCTCGCCGCGCGACGCGAGCGAGCGCTCCGTCTCGTAGCCGCGCCCGCCGCGCACCTGCATCGCCGTGTCGATGAGCCGCCACGCGCTGGCGGTGTTCCACTCCTTCGCGGCCGCCGCCTCGAGCCGGATGTCGTAGCCGGGCAGGTCGGCGAGCGCCTGCGCGAGATCTGAGACCGCCTCCATCGCGAAGGTGGTGGCGCCGACGTCGGCGAGCTTGTGGGCGATCGCCTCGTGCTTCCCGACCTCCTGCCCCCACTGGACGCGCGCGTTGGCCCACTTGCGCACCAGCTCCAGCGCCGCCTTCGCGCCACCGGTCACGGCCGCCGGGATGGTGAGCCGCCCGGTGTTGAGCGTCGTGAGGGCGATCTTGAGGCCGCGCCCCTCGCCGCCGATGAGGTTCTCGCGCGGCACCTTCACGTCGGTGAAGCGCAGCGCCGCGTTCGAGATGGCGCGCAGCCCCATGAAGTGGAGGCGCTGCGCCACCTCGACCCCGGGCCAGCTCGTCTCGACCACGAAGGCGCTGATGGCGTCGTCCTTCGGGTTCCGGGCCATCACGACGATCAGCTCGGCCATCGTCCCGTTGGTGCACCAGAGCTTGGAGCCGTTGAGGATGAAGGACTTGCCGTCCTCGGTCGGCTCCGCGGTCGTGGCGAGCCGCGCCGGGTCCGAGCCGACCATGGTCTCGGTGAGGGCGAAGGCGCTGATGGCGCCGGCCGCGCAGCGGGGCAGGAAGCGCCGCTTCTGGTCGTCGGTCCCGAAGAGCTTCACCGGCTGCGGCACGCCGATCGACTGGTGCGCGGAGAGGAGCGCCGTGAGGCTCCCGTCGTAGCCCCCCAGGAGCTGCATCGCGCGGGAGAACTCACGCTGGGTGAAGCCAAGGCCGCCGTACTCCTTCGGGATCTTCATCCCGAAGGCGCCCATCTTCCTGAGCCCCTCCACCACGTCGGCCGGGTACTCACCGGTCTCGTCGATCCGCGCCGGATCGACCCGCTCGTCGAGGAAGCGCCTGAACTCCTCGAAGAACCGGGCGAACTCGGGCCGCTCCTCATCGAGCTTCGGGTAGGGGTGGATGTAGTCGAGGCGGAAGCTGCCCAGGAAGAGCTCGCGAAGGAAGCCCTTGCCCTTCCACTCGCTCTCGCGAGCGGCCTCGGCGACCTGGCGCGACTTGTCCAGCTCGGCTGCTGTCCGTGCGGTCTCGGTCATGGCGGCACCTCCCCCTCCAATGGGATAATGACCCCAGCGCGCAGGTGCACGGTAAGCGAACGAACGCCAACCCTTCCGGGTGGCTCGCGAAAGCCAGAGATGACCCATCCAACCGACGATTCGGCGTTTCGCCTCCCAGAGGGGATCCGCCCGCTCCGCTATGACGCCCATCTCGAGGTCGATCCGGAGGCGAGGACCTTCAAGGGTGAGCTGCGGCTCTCCTTGACCCTCGCGCGCCCGGCCACCGAGATCGTGCTGCACGCCATCGACCTCTCCATCCGCCACGCGGCCGTCCGCGCGGGTGGACGCGACGTCGCGGTGACCTCGGTGGTCGCGAAGCGGGCGAGCGAGACGGTCATCATCGGTCTCGCGGCGCCCGCGGGTCCCGGCGAGGTGACCGTCGACATCGGCTGGGCGGGGAGGTTCTGCGAGGGGCTCCGCGGCCTCTACCCCGCGGGCGCCGGGATCGCGGCGACGCAGTTCGAGGCCGCCGACGCGCGCCGCGTCTTTCCTTGTCTCGACGAGCCTGGCTTCAAGGCGCCGTGGAAGCTCACCGTCGAGCTGCCGGCCGCCACCCCGCTCCTGGGGAACGCCGCGGTGGAGTCGGAGCAGCCCGGGGGAACGACGCGCCGCGTGACCTTCCGCGAGACGCCGCCGCTGCCGACCTACCTCGTGGCGCTCGCGCTCGGGCCGCTGGTGAGCGGTCCGGTGGCGCAGGTCCGGGGCGTGCCGGTCCGGACGTGGGCCGTGGCCGGCAAGGTTGCCCTCACGGCCTTCGGCGAGGAGGCGGCGCTCGCGGCCCTGCCGCGGCTCGAGGACTACTTCGGCCTCCCGTACGCCTTCGGCAAGCTCGACCAGGTCGCGCTGCCGGAGTTCGAGGCGGGCGCGATGGAGAACGCCGGCCTCATCACCTTCCGCGAGGTCGCGCTCCTGCTCGACCCGGCGACTGCGTCGCTCGCGCAGAAGAAGCGGGTGGCCGAGGTGGTGACGCACGAGCTGGCGCACCAGTGGTTCGGGAACCTCGTCACGATGAGGTGGTGGGACGACCTCTGGCTCAACGAGGCGTTCGCGACCTGGATGGCCTACCTGATCGTCGACGACTGGCGCCCCGAGTGGCGCATGTGGCTCGACTTCGACAAGGGGAAGGCGGCGGCGCTGGCGCTCGACGCGCTCGTCTCGACGCACCCGATCCGCTCCGAGGTCCGCACCGTGGCCGAGGCGACCGAGTCCTTCGACCTCATCACGTACGAGAAGGGGGGCGCGGTCCTCCGCATGATCGAGGGTTGGCTCGGCGACGCCCCTTTCCGCGAAGGGATCCGGCTCTACATGCGGCGCCACGCGAAGGGGAACGCCGTCGCCGACGATCTCTGGGGCGCGCTCGCCGAGGCCTCCAGCCTCCCCGTGCTGGAGCTCGCGAACGCCTGGATCCGCCAGCCGGGCCACCCACTGGTGCACGTCTCCCGCGCGGGACGCACCCTGCAGCTCTCCCAGCGCCGGTTCTTCTCGGATCCGGCCGCGGCCGGATCCGGGGAGGGCGCGCGTTGGCCGATCCCGCTCGTGATCCGGTGGGGAGACGCGGAGGGCGTCCACGAGACGAGGACGCTGCTCCGGCTGGAGGCGCGCGAGCTGGAGCTTCCCGGGACGTCACCGATCGCGTGGGCCACGGCCAACGCGGGCTCGACCGGGTTCTACCGCGTCGCCTACGACGGCCCGGCGCTCGCCGACCTCGCGCGGAACCTCGGCGCCCTCGCGCCGGCCGAGCGGATCGGGCTCCTCTCCGACGAGTGGGCCCTCGTCCGCGCGGGCGAGCGCGAGATCGGCCCCGTCGCCGACCTCCTCGTTGCCTTCGCCGGCGAGCAGGATCACGCCGTCCTCGACGAGGTGGTGGGGAGGCTCTCCGTCCTGGAGCACCGGCTCGTCGCCGGCGCCGACGGGCAGCGGCTCCGCGATCGGGTGGCCCGGCTCTTCTCCCCCGCGCTCGCGTCGGCAGGTTGGGAGCCGGAGGAGGGGGA
>JBAVTL010000305.1:0-6334 GCA_049696175.1 Anaeromyxobacteraceae bacterium | reverse complement strand
CCCCAGGTCCGTCACCGGCGCGGTCGGCTCGGGATCGAGGGCGCGAATCGGGCGCCCCGTCGGCGCGGGGGAGCCGGCGCTCGGAGGCGCCATCCCCTCGAACGGGTCGGCCTGCGCAGGCGCGGTGTCGCGAGGTTCGGCGACGAGCGGAGGCTCGGTGAGGTCCAACTCGGGATCGAGTCCGGCGTCGTCGATCGGCGGGAACTCGAACGCGGGGCGTACGCCTCGCGCCTCCGTCGGCTGGCGGGCGGGCTCCTCCGCGGGGGCGGACCAGCCAGCCGGGGCGCGGGGAGCGATGGGCGGCGCGGTCGCGCGTCCGAGCGCCGGCGGAGCCGTCCTGTTCTGCGCCGGGACGGGACTCGCCGACGACGATCCCTTCCCGGCGGCGGCGCCGGGCATCACGGTCCGGGAGAACTGCGAGTCCGGCTTGTCCACGCGAGGGCGCGAGGGACCGGGCGCGACGAGCGACGCTCCCGACGACTGCGCTCCAGACGTACGGCTCGCCGGCGGCTGACGATTAGCTGAACGGGAGGGACGTGGCTCGGCGGGTGACGCCCCCGCTGGCGGAAGCGTCGAGACGGCCACCGGGTGGTCGCTGCCCGGCAACATCGAGATGACGATGTCGTGCCCGCACTTGCACCGGATCCGGTAGACCTTGCCCGGCACCGGATCGTCGGCGCTCGAGTAGTGCTTGCCGCAGTGGTCGCAGTCGAACTTCACCACCACATCCTACGGTCACGTCCGGGTGCGCGCCAGCGCTCCACCCGGCGGCATGGTCACCCGAACGCCCGACACGGAGAGTCAGCGTCGCCGCTTCTCGTAGGTCCCCATCAGCTCCGCCGACGCGAGGACGTGCCCTTGCATCGCCTTCTCCACCGCTGCCTTGGTGGGGAGCCGCAGGTCCCCGAGCGCCACGTCGAGGGCGTAGAGCTTGAAGAAGTAGCGGTGGCGCCCTATCGGAGGGCACGGACCTCCGTAGCCGGTCCGGCGCCAGTCGTTGATCCCCTCCCGCGTTCCCTGGGGGAGCGCCGCGGTCTTCACCGCCTCCGGCAGGCCCGAGGAGGTGACCGGGAGGTCGTAGAGGATCCAGTGAACCCAGGTCATCTTGGGCGCCTTCGGATCCGGCGCATCGGGGTCGTCCACGATCAGGACCAGCTTCACCGTCTCGCGCGGCAGGTGGCGCCACTCCAGCGCCGGCGAGAGATCCTTCCCCTCGCAGGTGTGGAGGAGCGGGATCTCGCCGCCGTGGGCGAAGGCCGGCGACGACAGCTCGATCGACATGTGGGGCCCTCCTCGCGCACCGAGCGGCGCCGTCGCGAGCAGCAGCGATGCGGCGATCGGCCCGGGGTGCATGACCGCATGATACCCGCACAGGGGCGTGGCGCTCTCCGCCCCCGTGGTGACGCCGCCCCCGCAGGCTCCCCCTGCCCCCCAGATCGGGATGCTGCTACAGTGCCCGCCGGTATCGCGAGATACCGCGGGCGCCCATGGGTGCCCGCTCGGGCCTTTGCGGTGGATGGTAGGGCAGCCTGCGTTGGGGTGTTGGGAGGCGTGGCGGATGGGGTCGCAGGGAGTCGCATCGCGTGCGCAGCGTGAGAAGGCTGCGCAGCTCACTCGTTTTCACCAGCGCATCGCCGCGGAGGCGCTGACCGCCCGCGGCGGTGGCGGGGCCTCGCGCCTCGCGCCGGCGCTCGTCCACTCCGCGGTAGACCTCAACCCGCACCAGATCGAGGCGGCGGCCTTCGCCCTCGCCGCGCTGCCGACGGGCGGCGCCATCCTCGCCGACGAGGTCGGCCTCGGGAAGACCGTCGAGGCGGGGCTCGTCCTCTCGCAGCTCGCCGCCGAGGGGAAGAACCGGATCCTGATCCTCGTGCCGTCCTCGCTCCGCGCCCAGTGGCGGAACGAGCTGCAGTCCAAGTTCGGGATGGAGTCGACGCTCGTGGACGGCGACTCGTTCCGCGCCTCCGAGAAGCTGGGGCTCCGGACCAACCTCTTCGACACAGGCGGCGTCGTCATCGCGTCCCACCAGTTCGCGGCGATGCGCGGGGCGGAGATCGAGCGCGTGCCGTGGGACCTCGCGGTCATCGACGAGGCCCACCGGCTGCGCAACGCCTACAAGCGCGACCACCGGACCGGCCAGGCGCTGCGCAAGGCGCTGCGCAAGTGCCCCAAGCTGCTCCTCACCGCGACCCCGCTCCAGAACGACATCATGGAGCTGCTCGGGCTCGCCGCGTTCATCGACGACGCGCTCCTCGGCAACGAGGAGACCTTCCGGCTCCAGTACGCGACCGGCGAGCTGACCGAGGAGAAGGCGGCGGACCTGAAGGCGCGCCTCGCGCCGGTGGTCATCCGGACGCTCCGCCGGCAGGTGCGCGAGTACGTGAAGTACACCGCGCGCCGCTCCTTCGTGGAGGACTTCGCGCCGTCGGCGCAGGAGCAGGAGCTCTACGACCGGGTCTCCGAGTACCTCCGCCGCGAGGACGCCTACGCGATCCCCCAGGCCCGCCGCGCCCTCTTCGTCCTCGTCTACCGCAAGATCCTCGCCTCCTCCTCCTTCGCGCTCGCCGCCACGCTCGACAAGCTCGCCGACTCGCTCGACGAAAAGCTGGCGGGCGTGGAGTGCACCGCCCAGGCCGATCTGCTCCTCGAGATGGACGGCTTCGCCGACGAGCTGGAGGAGCTCTTCGACGACGCGACCCCGGCGGCGCCCCCCAAGGGGGCGGTGGCCGTGCGGAAGATGACGGCCGAGCTGGAGGAGCTGCGCGCCTGCGCGAAGCTCGCCCGGACCATCACGCACAACGCGAAGGGGGACGCGCTGGTCCGCGGCCTCGACCGGTGCTTCACCGTCGCGAAGGCCTGCGGCTGGCCCGACAAGGCGGTCGTCTTCACCGAGTTCCGCCGCACGCAGGACTACCTCGCGAAGCTCCTCGCGTCGAAGGGCTACACGGTCTCCTGCCTCTCCGGCGACGTGAGCGGCGCCGAGAAGCGGCAGGCGCTGGTCGAGGAGTTCCGCGACCGGACCCAGATCCTCCTGATGACCGAGGCTGGGGCGGAGGGGCTCAACCTCCAGTTCTGCAACCTCGTCGTCAACTACGACCTCCCCTGGAACCCGCAGCGCGTGGAGCAGCGGATCGGCCGCTGCCACCGCTACGGCCAGACCCGCGACGTCCTGGTCCTCAACTTCCTCAACCGCCAGAACGCCGCCGACGCCAGGCTCTTCGACCTGCTCTCGCAGAAGCTCGCCCTCTTCGACGGCGTCTTCGGCTCCTCCGACGAGATCCTCGGGGCGCTGGGGAGCGGCATCGACTTCGAGAAGCGGGTCCTCGACATCTACCAGTCCTGCCGCTCGCCCGACGAGGTGGACCAGGCGTTCAACGCGCTCCGCGCCGACCTCGACGGCCGGATCAACGCGCGGTTCGCGGCGGCCCGCACGCTCCTCTTCGAGCGGTTCGACGGCGAGGTCCGCGGGAAGCTCCGGCTCGCCGAGCAGGTGGCGCGCGACGCGGTCGCGAAGCGCGAGGCGGACGAGGACGCGCTGGTCGCGTCGGTCTTCGAGGACGCCCCCCAGCCCGAGCCGGAGCCTGCCTCGGAGGCGGCCCCGGTGAAGGCGCTCACCGGCCGGGCGAAGCGGGTCAAGGAGGCGGCGGAGAAGGTCCGCGCGCGGCCGCAGGACTCGGTCGCCTTCCTGGAGCTCGCCTCGCGCAACCTGCCCCCCGCGCTCGGGAGGCTCGCCGGCCGCGAGGGCTGGTGGTTCGCGTACAAGTACACGCTCGAGGCGCTCGTCTCCGAGGAGAAGGTGATCCACCTCGTCCTCTGGTTCGACGGCGAGCGGTTCCACGCGCTCCCGCAGGAGGAGGCCGAGGCCTTCGCCGCCCTCCCCGCCGACGAGTCCAAGGCGGGACCGCGGGGGGCGACGGTCTCCATCGGCGACCAGCAGGAGACTGAGCTCGCCGCCATCCGCGAGAAGCTCGTCGCCGATCTCCAGGATCGGATCGGCGTCTCCTTCGACGCCTCGCGAGATCGCTGGGATCGCGCGGTCGAGGAGGGGCTCGCCGCCCCGCGCAAGGCGACCGAGGACGCCCGGACGGCCTGGGGACGCGCCCGCGCCGCCCTCGCCGACAAGAGCGACCTGCCGATGCGCGACCGCCGCGCGTTCCTGGAGCGGGCCGAGCGCGAGTACCGCCGCCGGCTCGACGACCTGCGGGCGCTGGAGGCGACGCGCTACGGCGAGAAGGACCGCTCCATCACCGGGCTGAAGAAGAAGGCCGAGGTGAAGGAGAAGCGGACGCTGGTGGCGACGGCCTACTGGCGCTGCGGATGAGGCTGGGATGATAAGACTCACGACCGGAGCCGGCTGACACCCCTGCCCGAAAGACCTCGCACCCGTGCACACCACTCCCGTCGCCCTGACCGTCGCGCTCCCCGCCTACGAGGAGGGGCCGAACCTTGCCGTCCTACTCCCGGAGCTCAAGCGCGTCCTCGAAACGCTCGGCGTGACGTGGGAGATCGTAGTCGTAGACACCGAGACGCCGCACGACGACACGCCGGCCGTCTGCGCGGCCAGCGGCGCCACCTACCTCCCACGTCGGGGAGGGCCAGAGTACGGCCACGCCGTTCGCACCGCGCTCGCCGCCTCGCGCGGACGGCACGTCGTCATGATGGACGCCGATGGGTCCCACGCGCCCGAGTTCATCACGAAGCTCTGGGCGGAGCGGGAAGCGGCGAACCTGGTCATCGCGTCGCGGTACGTCGCCGGCGGCGGGACGGACAACCCCGCCGTCCTCATCCTGCTCAGCCAGATCGTCAACGTCGTCTTCCGGCTGGTGCTCGGCCTCCGCTGCGCCGACGTCTCCAACAGCCTCCGGCTCTACACGGGCGCCGACGTCCGCGCCCTGAAGCTGACCTGCCACAACTTCGACGTCGTCGAGGAGATCCTCGTGGACCTGACCTTCTCGCGCCCCGGATACACGGTGAAGGAGATCCCCTTCACCTTCGGGCGGCGCAAGGAGGGGAAGACGAAGCGCAACCTCTGGACGTTCGCATGGAGCTACCTCGCGACGATCCAGCGGCTCTACCTCCTCAAGCGCCGCGCGCTGACCCCGTTGGCGTCCACCCAACCTCTCTGCGACGAGGCCGGGCGTGATCGGGGCAGATGACCTGGGCAGGCGCAGGTGGGCCCAAGGCGCACTGATAGCGGGAGCGTGGCTCGCGGGGCTGGCGGCCCTCGCCGTGGTCGGTTGGGCCTGGTTCTGGCCGAGCGCACGCTCCTACGCGCTCGCAGGCCGGATCCTGGCGCCGTGCGCGGCAGCGGTCGGCGTAGGTTGGATGCTGCTCGCGCCGGCCAGGCGGCGCGCGTGGAGCGGGGCGGCCTGGGGAGCGGTCCTCGCCGCCGCTGGCGCCTGCGCGGCGCTGATCTGGGCCTTCGGCCATCGCCACCTCGGCGGCTTCGATCACGGCGCGCTCGTCGAGCTCTGCTGGCGCGTCGCCGGCGGCCAGCGCCCCGTGACCGACTTCCCGAGCACCCTGCCGGTGGGGTTCGTGCTCGCCTGCGGCTACGCATTCCGCCTCTTCGGGGTCTCCTGGTCGTCCGTCGTGGCGCTCCAGGCGGTCTTCGCAGCGGTCACGCTGGTCTGGTCCTACGCGCTGCTCCTCCGGATCACCCGCGCCCCCCTTCGAAGCCTCCTGATCGCCCTCGCGATCCAGGCCAGCGGAGACGTCGTCACCTCGTACTGGTGGTACAACCCGGCCACGACGACCCTGGGGGCCGTCTTCTTCCTCTCGGCGGCCGCGTTCTGGCGCGAGCCGCGCGCGCGCCCCCTCCTCGCCTCGTACCTCGCCGCGCTGGTGTTCCTGGCCGGGATGAAGCCGAACGTCGCGGGTGTGCTGGTCCTCGGCGTCTCCGCGCTGCTCTTCCTGTCGCCGGAGCACCGGGCCCGCGTCGTCGCGCTCTCGGCCGCCGGGCTCGCGCTCTTCTCCGGCTGGCTCTTCGCCGAGGGGCTGCGGCTCCCCGACGTCATCCGCGGCTATCTCTCCATCTCGGGGCGCGGCTTCTCGTTCGACCAGTTCCTGCAGGACCTGTCGCGGCCGGAGCGCGCGGCAGCGCTGCTCCTGCTCGCGGCCTCTCTGCTCCCCTGGCTCGCGCGGCTCCGCCGCTCCGATGGCGACGCGCGCGGGCGCCGCCTCGCGCTGGCCGCCGTGCTCGCGGGGCTCTACGGCTTCGTGACCAACGGCGAGCACAAGCTCGTCGACGTCCCGTTGCTGCTGCTGGCGCTCTGGTGGGCGGGCGAGTGCGACGCGCCGCCCGAGCCATCGCGCGATCCGGGGGCGGCGGGCA
>JBAVTL010000304.1:0-2664 GCA_049696175.1 Anaeromyxobacteraceae bacterium | reverse complement strand
GCCTTGAAGAACGCGGCGAGGGGCGCGACGTAGTCGGCGTCGTCGGCGCTCACCTGCGCGGCGTCGAGGTCGAGCCGGGCGAAGAGCCGGCGGAGCCGCTCGTCCTCGGCGCGCAGCGCCGCCTGGTAGCGGCGCCGCGCCCCGCCGTCGGAGAGATCGATCCGGATCGTGTCGCCGGTCTCGGGATCCTCGATCCACGCCAGCCCGGCGGCGGGCAGCTCGGACTCGAGCCGGTCGCCTAGCCGGATGGGGACGAGGTCGTGCTTTCGCGCGGCGATCCGGAGCGCGCGCTCGAAGCGGAGCGGGCGCCCAGCGCCGCCGACGTCCTCGACGAAGTCGGAGAGGAGGAACGCGACGGCGCTCCGCTTGAGCGCCCGCCGGAGGAACTCCAGCGGCGCGGCGAGGGCCGTGCCGCGCCCCTCCGGGCGGAAGCGGAGGATCTCCGAGACGAGCCGCAGCGCGTGACGCCGCCCCTTGCGCGGCGGGACGAACTTCTCGACCCGGTCGGTGAAGAGGACGAGCCCGACGCGGTCCCCGTTCGCGACGGCGCTGAACGCGAGGAGCGCGGCGATCTCGGCCGCCACCTCCGCCTTGGTCCGGTCGCGGGAGCCGAAGTCGGTGGAGGCGGAGAGGTCGGCGAGGACCATCACGGTCAGCTCGCGCTCCTCCACGAACCGCTTCACGTGTAGGTGGCCGGTGCGGGCGGTCACGTTCCAGTCGATGGCGCGCACCTCGTCCCCCGGCGTGTAGGCGCGCACCTCGCTGAAGGCCATGCCCCGCCCCTTGAAGACGGAGTGGTACTGCCCCTGCAGCCGGTCCTGGACCGCCCGCTTCGTGGCGATCTCGATGCGGCGGATGCGCTGGAGGAGCGAACGCGAGTCCACGCTTCAGGGCACCTCGACCCGCTCGAGCACCCGCGACACGACCTTCTCCGGCGTGACCTCCTCGGCCTCCGCCTCGTAGGTGAGCGTGATCCGGTGGCGCAGCACGTCGTGCGCGATCGCCTTGACGTCCTCCGGCGTCACGAAGGCGCGGTGGCGGAGGAAGGCGTGGGCGCGCGCGGCGAGCGCCAGGTAGAGCGTGGCGCGCGGCGACGCGCCCCACTCCACGAGCGGCGCCAGCTCCGCGAGCCCAGCCCCGCGCGGATCCCGCGTCGCGAAGACCAGGCTCACGATGTAGTCCTTCACCTTGTCGTCGACGTAGATCGCGTGGACCACCGCGCGGGCCGCGGCGAGCTCCGCGGTGGAGACCACCTTCCGCGCGCGCGGAGGCTCGGCGACCGCCATCCGGTCCATGATGAGCCGCTCCTCCTCCCGGGTCGGGTAGCCCACCTTCACCTTGAGCATGAACCGGTCGATCTGCGCCTCGGGGAGCGGGTAGGTCCCCTCCTGCTCGATCGGGTTCTGCGTGGCGAGGACGATGAACGGGTCGGGGAGGGTGAACGTCCTGTCGCCGAGCGTCACCTGCCGCTCCTGCATCGCCTCGAGCAGCGCCGACTGGACCTTGGCGGGCGCGCGGTTCACCTCGTCGGCGAGGACGATGTTGGCGAAGACCGGCCCCTGCTTGGGGAAGAAGGACTGGCTCTTCGGGTCGTAGATCTGCGTGCCCACCACGTCGGCGGGGAGCAGGTCGGGGGTGAACTGGATCCGGCTGTAGCTCGCCTCGATGGCGTCGGAGATCGTCCGGACCGCCATGGTCTTCGCGAGCCCCGGCACCCCCTCGAGCAGCACGTGGCCGCCGCCGAGGAGCCCTATGAGCACGCGCTCGACCATGTAGCGCTGGCCGACGATCACCTTGCCGGTCTCGTCGATCAGCCGATCGACGAAGGCCGACTGGGCGTCCACCTCGCGCGCGATCGCCGCGATCTCGCTCTTCATCCGGACTCTCCTCCCACCAGGTTCGAGCGCGGAAATGTAGTCCGGTAACGCCGGATGGGGGAGGGGGGATTGCCAGCGCCCGAATCCCGCGGTAGCCATCGGGGCTCGAACTCCGCGATGCCACTCCCTCTCGCCACCGCCGCCGCCCCCTCGGCGGGCTGCCTGATCTGCAGCGGGCCGCTCGTCTACTCGCCCTCAGCGGAGCCGGTCCGCTGCGCCCTGTGCGGCGGCGCCTTCGAGGCGAGCGTCCGCTGCGCCGAGGGGCACTACGCCTGCGACACCTGCCATGCCGCACCGGCGCGAGCGCTGATCGAGCGCTTCTGCGCGGCGACCGCGCTGCGCGACCCGGTGGAGATCGCGGTCACGCTGATGCGCCATCCCAGCGTGAAGCTGCACGGGCCGGAGCACCACTTCCTCGTCCCCGCCGCGCTGATCGCCGCCTGGGCCAACGCGGTCGGCGCGTCGCCGGAGCGTCGCGCCGGGCTCGTCGCCGAGGCGCGCAAGCGGAGCGACCCGGTGCTCGGGGGCTTCTGCGGCGTGCAGGGGGCCTGCGGCGCTGGCATCGGGACGGGGACCTTCGTCGCCCTCGCCACCGGCGCCACGCCGCTCAAGGGCGCTGAGCGATGTCACTCCAACCGGATGACGGCGCGGGCCCTCGACGTGATCTCCCGGACCGGCGGCGCGCGGTGCTGCAAGCGCGACAGCCTCCTCGCGATCCTCGCAGCCGCCCGCTTCGCGCGGGAGGTGCTGGGCGTCCCGCTGGCCGCCCGGGGGCGCCCCTGCGAGT
>JBAVTL010000303.1:0-2520 GCA_049696175.1 Anaeromyxobacteraceae bacterium | reverse complement strand
GCGGCTCGCGGCGGCCGACGGGCCCGAGGGGCTTGCCGACGTCTCGGTCTTCAAGCTGATCGAGGCGCTCGACCGGGCCCTCGCCAACGCCTCCCCCGAGAAGGCGCACGAGGTCCTCACCGATCGGCTCACGATCAACGACGCCATCAGCCGCGTCGCCGAGGTGCTCAGGGTCCAGCGGCGCGCCACGTTCGAGGAGCTGCTCTCCGGCGCGCCCGAGCGGCGCAACACCAGGGCGGACGTCATCGCCACCTTCCTCGCGATCCTCGAGATGACCAAGCTGAAGCTCATCCGCATCTACCAGGCGTCCATCGACGAGGACGGCCCCGGCGGCGAGATCCTCGTCGAGGCGCGAGACACGCTCGGCGACGACGCCCCGGCCAGCGACACGGAGGACTACCGATGAGCGAGCAGCCGAAGGACCCGGGGACCGAGCCGGTGGGCGCGGCACCCGCCGTGTCCGACGAGGAGCTCCGCGCGCTGCAGCAGGCCGAGGAGGCGAAGGGGGACCCCGACCTCGACGAGGTCGAGACCGCCCAGATCGACGTCTCGGACGAGAAGGAGGAGCCGTTCGACAAGCTCCAGGCCTCGGCGCGCCGCCTCTCGCCGGAGCGCATCCGGACGATCGTCGAGACGCTCCTCCTGGTGGCCGAGCGGCCGCTCTCGGTGGAGGATCTCAGGCAGGCGACCGGCGTCGACGAGGAGCGGCTGGGCAAGGCGCTCGACAAGCTCTCGGGCCACTACCGGGAGGGGATCTGCGGCATCGTCCTGCACGAGGTGGCGGGCGGCTGGCAGCTCCGGACGTCGCCGCTCAACTCGGACTTCGCCCGGCGCTTCCTCCGGATCAAGCCGCAGCGGCTCACCCGCGCGGCGCTCGAGACCCTCGCGATCATCGCCTACCGCCAGCCGGTGACCCGGCCGGAGATCGAGGAGATCCGGGCCGTCGACTGCGGCGCGGTCGTGAAGGCGCTCCTCGAGCGGAAGCTCATCAAGATCCTGGGGAAGAAGGAGGAGCCTGGCCGTCCGATCCTGTACGGGACCACCCGCGAGTTCCTGGAGTTCTTCGCCCTGAAGGATCTCGCCTCGCTCCCCACGCTGCGCGAGTTCCACGAGCTCTCGCGCGAGAACCGCGAGATCGTGGAGAAGGAGACGCCGCCGCCGCCCAGCGTCCAGGGGCTGGTCGAGGAGCTCACCGACCCGGCGCTGCAGGCGGCGCTCGAGGCGTCCCGCGCGCAGAGCGACGCGGCGCTGGACGAGCTCGAGAAGGCGATGGAGCTGGCGGACGAGAAGGGGCGCGCGGCCTCGGCGGCGCTGGAGAGCGCCCGGCCGCAGCCCGAGCCTGAAGACGGAACTGGGGGCTGAACATGGAGCTGGAAAGACTGCAGAAGTTTCTCGCCGCCGCTGGCGTGACCTCGAGGCGCCGCGCCGAGGAGCTGATCGTCGCGGGCAGGGTGATCGTGAACGGAAAGATCGTCCGCGAGCTGGGGAGCAAGATCGATCCCGAGATCGACCTCGTCGTGGTGGACGGGAAGCCCATCCTCCGGAACGACGCGCGCGCCTACTACCTGCTCTACAAGCCGTCGGGCTGCGTGACGACCGCGTCGGATCCGCAGGGGCGCCCCATCGCGGCCGACTACCTGCGCGGAGTGCACGAGCGGGTCTTCCCGGTGGGGCGGCTCGACTTCGACGCCGAGGGGGCGATCCTCTTCACCGACGACGGGGAGCTCGCCAACCGGCTCGCCCACCCGCGCTACGGTCACGCGCGCACCTACCTCGCCAAGATCCGGGGCGAGCCGAGCCCGGCGGCGCTGGACCGCATGAAGGCGGGCGTCCGGCTGGAGGACGGCCCGGCGAAGGCCCTGGAGGTCTCGGTCCACGAGAAGACGGAGAAGAACACCTGGATCCGGATCGTGGTCGGGGAGGGGAGGTTCCACCTCATCAAGCGGCTCTGTGAGGCGGTCGGCCTCCAGATCCAGCGGCTCTACCGGCCGGAGTTCGGCGGCGTCACCGTCGAGGGGCTGCGCGCCGGAGAGTTCCGGGCGCTCACGCCGGTCGAGGTGAAGGGGATGAAGGCGCTCGTCGGGCTCGTCGCCGCGGGCAAGGAGCTGCCGAAGCGGCCCCTTGGGAAGCTGCCGCGCGCCGCACGGCGGCACGGCCACGGGCCACCGTCCATGGATCCGGAGGCCGGCCTCACGGCCCGTCCGCCAGCGAAGGGCGGGCAGGAGGGGGGAACCGGTCCGGCGCCATCCTCGAAGGAAGAGGAGGCTGGGCGGGACGAGCGCTCCATGCCCACGCCACCCAGGAAGCTCCGGGACGGCCGCGACAACCGCTTCAGCCGCGCGCCCGTCGCGAAGAAGGCCAAGGCCCCGGCCGGCCGCGAGGACCGCTCCGGCCCTCCCGCACCGCCCGCGAAGAAGCCAAGGGGAGCGCGGGACGATCGCTCCAGCGGGAAGCCGCCTGCGAAGCGCGGTCCTGGCCGGCGGGACGATCGCACGGCACGCGCCCCCCGCGGCGGAGGGC
>JBAVTL010000302.1:0-5011 GCA_049696175.1 Anaeromyxobacteraceae bacterium | reverse complement strand
CGGACCGGCCGCCGACGCTCTGGGGCTGCTCGCGGCCTTCCCGGACCTGGCCGGCGCGGCCGCCGAGGAGGGGCTGCCTCGGCTCCTGCTGGCCGAGCCGCTCGCCGAGATCGCGGCGGCGCTGATCCGCTCGCACCCGGGGACCGAGTTGGCGGTGGAGCGGATCGCCGAGGTGGCCGACGAGGCCACCGTGCGGCGCATCCGGGATCTCTGCGGGCCGCTCCGTCCGCGCACGGCGCCGGAGGCCGAGCGGGAGCTGCGAAGGGCGGCGATCAAGGCGGCCATCGGGAAGGTGGTCGCCGAGCAGGACGAGGTGGCAAGGCTGACCGCCCACGGGAGCACGCCGGTCTACGAGGAGCTGCGCAAGCGTGGCGAGACCGCCTTCCGGCGGCGCGCCGATCTCGAGAAGCGGCTGAGGTCGCTGGAGAAGGGTCCGTAGGCGCCGAGTTCGTGGCGTGGTTACGTTTCGAGGGTTCATGCAGGCCGGCGCAGGTAGGCCGAGGAGCAGAGCTAAGATGAGCGCGTCGAAGGCGAAGGGCTCGAAGAAGGGCGCCCCCAAGAAGGGGGCCGAGAAGGCCAAGGCCAAGGTCGCCGTGAGCGCGGCCAAGTCGGCCGAGAAGCCCAGGAAGCCGGCTGCTGCGGTGGCCGCCAAGGCCCCGCCGGAGAAGGCGGCGAAGGGCGGGCGCCCGTCCGACGAGAAGCCGGGCAAGCCGGCGCCGAAGGAGAAGGAGCCGAAGCTCCGCCGCGCCGCGCCGCCGATCGACGAGGAGGCCGAGGTCGAGGAGGCCGAGGTCGAGGAGCCCGAGGCCCCCGAGGCGGAGGCCGAGGAGGCGGACGACCTCCCCGCCGACGAGGTGGACATCACCGGCCGGACCGAGATGAAGGCGCTGCTCGACCGCGGGCGCGAGAAGGGCTTCGTCACGTTCGACGAGGTCAACGACGCGCTCCCGAACGACATCGGCGCCGACCAGATGGACGACGTCATGTCCATGTTCGGCGAGCACGACATCGAGGTCGTCGACGGCCAGGTCAAGAAGCTCCCGGACAAGCCGCCGGAGCCCGAGCCCAAGGACGAGAAGGAGGAGAAGGACGAGGAGGAGGATCCCGGCTACGGGAAGTCCAACGACCCGGTCCGCCTCTACCTGCGCAAGATGGGCTCGGTCTCGCTCCTCACCCGCGAGGGCGAGGTGGAGATCGCCAAGCGGATCGAGGAGGGGGAGAAGGAGATCCTCGCCGCGGTCCTCTCGTCGAGCATCTCGACCCGGATCATCCTCGATCTCGGCGATCGCCTCCGGAAGGGGAAGATCCGCGTCCGCGAGATCATCAAGGAGGCTGGCGACGAGAGCCAGGCGGAGCCCGAGGAGGAGGCCGAGGAGGAGGAGGTCGCCCCGGCCGTCGAGGGCGAGGCGGCCGCGGCCGTCGAGGGGGCCGAGCCGGAGGCGCCGCCGATCCCCAAGGAGGAGGAGCGGAAGGTCGAGCACGTGCTCAAGCACATCGACCGGATCCGGAAGCTCGAGCGCGACGTCGCCAAGATCAAGGAGACGCTGATCACCAAGAAGCTCTCCGAGTCGAAGCGGAAGGACCTGCGGTCCGAGACCAAGTCCATCGAAGACGACATGATGGAGAACCTCGAGGCCATCCAGCTCAACAAGAAGCAGATCGAGCGGATCGTCCAGACGCTGAAGGGCTACATCAAGCGCGTGGAGGAGGTGGAGCGCGAGCTGTTCGAGTGCGAGCGCCGCGTCGACGTCCCGTCCCGCGACCTCCGTCGCTTCCTCTCCGAGGCCCGCGGCGACGACGGGGCCATGCGCAAGCTGGCGAAGCGGCTGGGCGTCCGGATGGAGGAGCTCGACGACCTCGATCGGATCGTCCGCAACGCGCAGCGCAAGGTGGGGCGCGTGAAGGAGGAGGCCGGCGTCCCGATCGAGGAGCTGCGCCGCACCTACCGCGCCATCGTCGAGGGCGAGCGGAAGGCGGAGCTCGCCAAGACCGAGCTGGTCGAGGCGAACCTCAGGCTCGTGGTCTCGATCGCGAAGAAGTACACGAACCGTGGGCTGCAGTTCCTCGACCTGATCCAGGAGGGGAACATCGGCCTGATGAAGGCGGTCGACAAGTTCGAGTACAAGCGCGGCTACAAGTTCTCGACCTACGCGACCTGGTGGATCCGGCAGGCGATCACCCGGGCGATCGCGGACCAGGCGCGGACCATCCGCATCCCGGTCCACATGATCGAGACGATCAACAAGCTCATCCGGACGAGCCGCTACCTGGTGCAGGAGCTAGGGCGCGAGCCGACGCCGGAGGAGATCGCCGAGAAGATGGAGCTCCCGCTCGACAAGGTGCGGAAGGTCCTCAAGATCGCGAAGGAGCCCATCTCGCTGGAGACCCCGATCGGCGAGGAGGAGGACAGCCACCTCGGCGACTTCATCGAGGACAAGGCGATCGTCTCGCCGTCCGACGCGGTCATCAACATGAACCTGGCGGAGCAGACGCGGAAGGTCCTCGCCACGCTCACGCCGCGAGAGGAGAAGGTCCTCCGCATGCGGTTCGGCATCGGGGAGAAGTCCGACCACACCCTGGAGGAGGTCGGCCAGGACTTCGAGGTCACCCGCGAGCGCATCCGGCAGATCGAGGCGAAGGCGCTGCGGAAGCTGCGTCACCCGAGCCGGTCAAAGCGGTTGAAGAGCTTCGTGGAGAGCTAGGCAGAGCAGGGCCCATAGCTCAACGGTCAGAGCTGTCGGCTCATAACCGATCAGATCCAGGTTCGAATCCTGGTGGGCCCATGACGACGGGCGCGAGGAGACGTGAAGTGACGCTGCGTGAGAAGCTGGATGCGCTGGAAGCACTGCAGGCGGTCGATCTGGAGAAGGCCGACGTCCTGGCCGAGGGGGCCGAGCTGCCGGCCCGCCGTGCGGAGATCGAGGCGCGCCTCAAGGAGGCCCGGCGCGGCTATGACGAGCAGCGGCAGCGGCTCGAGGCCAACGAGCGCGAGCGCCGCCAGCTCGACCAGCTCCTCCAGCTGGAGCGCGACAAGGTCAAGAAGTGGGAGGGGCGGCTCGGCGACATCAAGACGCCGCGCGAGTACGCCGCCCTCAACCGCGAGATCGAGATCGCGAAGAAGCAGAACGATCACGCGAACGAGCAGATCAAGGAGCTCGCCCGGGTCGCCGCCGAGATCCAGCAGGCGATGGACGCGGGCGAGGAGGCGCTCCTCGAGCGCGAGGAGGAGACCGTCGCGAAGCTGAAGGCGCTCGACGCCCGCCAGGCGGAGATCGACGAGCGGCTGCGCTCCTTCGACGCGCGCCGCGCCGAGGCCGCGACGTCGATCGAGCCGTCGCTCCTCAAGCGCTACGACGCCCTCCGGAAGCGCCGCGCCGGTCCGGCGATCGCGCTGGTCGTGGGCGGCACCTGCCACGGCTGCCACCGGAACATCCCGCCGCAGCTCGCCCTGATCCTGGCCCGGGCCAACTCGATCGAGTCCTGCCCGAACTGCAACCGGATCATCTACTCCGCCGAGGCGGTCAACCCGCCCGCGCCGAGTCCGTCGTAGGAGCGCCCGTGGCGAAGCCAGTCCTGGTGGAGCTCCTCCGGTTCATCGCCGCGAACGAGGATCTCCCCCGCACGCTGAAGCGGTACCCAGGCCACGATCGGGGCACGCTCGCCACGCTCATCGACGCCGCGGCGGATCGCGTCGAGGAGCTGGAGAGGTCCAGGGAGCCGGCCCCTGCCGCGGGCTCCAAGCTCGTCAAGGTCCGCAAGGCGTCCGAGGTCGAGAAGGCCGCGCGCCAGGCGCAGGAGGAGCTCGACGAGGCGATGAACCTCTCGAAGGTCGAGCGCGACCGCCGCAAGACGGAGCGCGCCGCGCAGGCGGAGCGGGAGCGGGCGGAGGTGGTGACGCAGGTGGAGGCGCGGCCGCTGCGCACGCGCCTCTTCACCGACGGCGCCGCCCGCGGGAACCCCGGCCCGGCGGGCGCGGGCGCGGTCATCGTGAACGCCGAGGGGCACATCGTCGCGAAGGTCGGGAAGTTCCTCGGGGACAGCACGAACAACGTCGCCGAGTACATGGGGCTCATCCTCGGCCTGAAGCGGGCCAAGGCGATGGGGATCAAGGAGCTCGACGTCCTCGCCGACTCGGAGCTGATGGTGAAGCAGCTCTCCGGCGAGTACTCCGTGAAGGCCGAGCACCTGAGGCCGCTGCACCTGGAGGCGGAGGCGCTGCTCAAGGGCTTCGCCGACGTCACCGTCCGACACATCCCGCGCGAGGAGAACGCGCAGGCTGACGCGATGTCCAATCGGGCGATCGACGAGAGACTCTAATTCACTCCCCTCTCCCCCACCGGGGGAGAGGGCAGGGTGAGGGGGCAACCCATGAAACCCTGGCAAACGGTCGCGACCTCCACCGCGCCCGACGGCGCGGAGCTGGTCCTCGCGCGGCGCGACGACGAGTGGGTCGTGCGCGCGGCCGGGCACGTCCTCATGTCCTCCCGCCAGCACGGCTCCGAGGAGGCGCTGGCGAAGCTGGCGCTGGAGCGGGCCGCGAAGCGCCGGCGCGTGCTCGTCGGGGGGCTGGGGCTCGGCTTCACGCTGCGGGCGGTCCTGGACCGCGTCCCGGTGGACGCCTCGGTGGAGGTGGTCGAGCTGCTCCCCGCGCTCGTGCAGTGGAACCGCGAGCACTGCTCGAAGCTCGCCGGACGGCCGCTCGACGACCGCCGGGTCCACGTGACGATCGGCGACGTCCGCGATCGGCTCCGCCGCGCGAGGGTGCACTTCGACGTCATCCTGCTCGACGTGGACAATGGCCCGGCCTCGCTCGCCCATCCGGACAACGACGGGATCTACGGCGAGGTCGGGCTCGCGACCTGCCACGGCGCGCTGGCGGACGGCGGCGTGGTCGCGGTCTGGTCGGCGCAGCCGGACGAGCGCTTCCTCAAGCGGCTCGGCATGGCCGGCTTCGAGGCGAAGGCGGTCCCGACGGCGGCACGCGGCGAGGAGGGCGGCCCGCGCCACGTGG
>JBAVTL010000301.1:0-2593 GCA_049696175.1 Anaeromyxobacteraceae bacterium | reverse complement strand
GCCGGTCGGCTCGACGCCCGCTCGAACGCCACCTCGTAGACGGGCGAGCCGTGCTGCTCGCCGAACTCGGTCCCTAGCCCGGGCCGATCGCGATCCGGCCCGCGCTGCGCGGACGAAGGGGCTGCCGACGCCTTGCTCCGGGCCTGCGCCTCGGCCGGCGCCGGCGCTGAGGGAGCTGGCGCGGCCTCTGAGCGCGGCGAGGCTCCCCGGCTCTCGTCCTGGGGGTAAGGATCCGGGTTCGGGTAGGGGTAAGGGTACGGCGACCGCGGGATCAGGCGCGCGAGCGGCGCCCGCTCCGGGAAGACCGCCACGCCCACGACGCCGACGTCGCGCGCGTCTCCCTTCGACGCCGCGTAGGAGCGCGCCACGCTGCCGAACCGGAACGCCGCGACCGACGCCCGGCTCAGCCGGTAGCCGTCGATCGTCACCTCGCCGTACGGCTCCACGAGGTAGCCGCGACGCTCGAACGCGGCGGGGCGGCCGTCGGTCACGTCACGCCCGTCCACGGAGGCGACGACCTCGACGCGTCCGCCCGACCGGTTCCGGACGTGCAGGAGGTAGCGCTGCCCCGGCTCGCCGAGGACGAAGGTCCGGCCGCGGTGCTCGAAGGTCGGCAGCGTCCGGCCCCACTCGTCGGTCAGCTCGATCGACCAGGGGCCCTGGTGGGCGGGCGCGTCGGCGGAGCGGGCGAAGGTCCAGCGGGGCTCGGCTGCGCAGGCGGCGAGCAGCGCGGTGAAGGCGAGGGTGCGGAGGGCGTGCATGTGTTGCTCCTTTCGAGAGGAGTCAACGCGCGTCCGCGGAAATGGATCTGGACTGGAGCGCGCGGTCGACGTCCCGCCGGAAAGGTGGTCTGCTTGATCAGGCGCCACACCCGAACGGATGTGCGATGACGCAGCACTTCTACAGAAAGCAGCACGTCGTCACGTCTGTCGTCGCGGTCATCGTCGACGACCACGATCAGGTGCTGCTGACCCGGCGCGCCATCCCGCCGTTTCGCGACCTCTGGGTCATGCCGGGCGGCAAGATCGACCTCGGCGAGCCGATGATCCGCGCGCTCCACCGCGAGGTGCGCGAGGAGGTGGGGATCGAGGTGGCCGTGGACGGCCTCGTGGACGTCTTCGAGCACCTGACGCCCGGCCCCGAGAACGACCACTTCGTCATCCTCTACTACCGCTGCCGGCCGGTGACGCGCGACCTCGCGCTCAACCCCGCCGAGGTGTCGGAGGCGCGCTGGGTCCCCCGCGGCGAGCTGGCCACGGTGAACCTGGCCGAGGGGGCGCGCTACATCGTCGGGCAGCTCTTCCCGGAGCACCGGGCGGAGGAGATCCGGAACCTGAAGCACTGAACGGGGCGCCGCGGATGCCGAAGATCCTCGAACGCGAGGTCAACCTCGACTTCCCCCTGGGTCACCACCTCCACAGCCTCGTGGCGCAGATCCCGATCCGGCTGCGCCGCGCCGACCACGGCTACGAGATCGCCGACCCCGCCTCGCAGTGGCGCGCAGTCCGCTCCGTCCTCGACCTCGTGGCGGCCGGCGAGCAGAACCTCAAGAAGCTCCACTTCCTCCTCTTCCCGGAGGCGGCGGTCCCGTTCGCCCGGCTGGACGACCTGCTCGCGCTGCTGGACCGCGACATGCGCCCCAACACCGTGACGATCTTCGGGCTGGAGCACGTCCGGCTGCGGACCTACCGCGACCTGCTCGCGCGCTTCTCCGAGGAGAACGCGGGGGCGATCGAGCTCGTGCAGGACGACGTCGACTCGGGCGACGTCCTCCTGAACCCGGTCAACGCCGGCTGCGTCGTCGTCAAGGAGGCGTCCGGGCGGCTGCGCGTCTACTTCGAGGCGAAGAGCCACCCCTTCGCGGGCGAGGAGGTGCTCGACACGCACGCGGATCTCTACCGCGGGCGCCACTTCTACCTGTTCCGGTGCCAGCCGGCCTGCTTCAACTTCATGGTCCTCGTCTGCCTCGACTACCTCTACCGGAGCCTCTACACCTCCAACATCCGGCAGATCATCGACCACGCCAACCGGCTCTTCTTCACCACGCGTCAGACGCTCGACACCCTCTTCGTCATCCAGACCAACCCGAAGCCGGAGCACGCGGCCTACCGCGACGTGCTCTCCGGCTTCTACGGCGAGTACCTGGAGGACACGCCCGGCGTGCGGGAGACCGTGACGGTCTTCGGCAACGCGTCGTCGGAGAGCGTGATCGACGGCTACGCCGGGGACGGGACCTTCGGCGGATCGTCGATCGTCATCAGCCGCCACCACAAGCTGGCGCGCATCTCCGAGCCCGAGTTCTCCACCGACGACTTCGGCGGCGCGCCGCTCTGCCGCCTCCGCTTCGGCACCGAGACGCGCCTCTTCTACTTCAACCTGCCGCTCCACCACGAGCTCGACCCGCGCTCGTCGCGGATCCCGCTCAAGATCCACCGCGTCATGCAGCCCACGCCGGCGGGCAACTGGGAGACGGTCTCCAGGGATCGGCTGCCGGCAGAGCTGGTGCTGCCGCGGGACGTGGGGGAGTGAGCGGGCGGTCGCCGCCGGGTCAGCCGCGACGCCGCCGCGCGCGCGCGTAGGCGAGGCTCGAGCG
>JBAVTL010000300.1:0-3895 GCA_049696175.1 Anaeromyxobacteraceae bacterium | reverse complement strand
CGCCAACTGGGACACCGCCGCCGGCACCTGCGTGACGCTCGGCACGGGTGACTCGCTGTCGGGCTGCACTCAGCACTCCTCGGGCAAGGCGACGGGCACCTTGCTCAAGCGGCCGCTGGCGTACTAGGGGTTGGACAGGAGGCGGCGAGCCACGTGAGCAGGTCCGTACAAATCGCGCGGCTCGTCGCCCTCGCCTCGTCCATCGCCTTCGCGGTCCTCCTCGTTGCGACGAGGGCCCGCTGGGTCCAGAGCCGGCCCGGGCTGGTGGCGGGGCTGGGGATCGCCGTGCTAGCCGCCGGCGCGGGGGCGCTTGGGCTCGCGCTCCGGCGCCTCGCGCGCGAGGGCGACAGGCGCGGCGCGCGGCTGGCGGAGTGCGTCCTCTTCCTCGGCCTCGTCATCACCTCCGCCGCCGGCATCGTGACGTGGGCGGTCGGCATCCGAGGCTACGTGATCCTGACCGAGGGTGACGTGGTGCCGCTCGTGGGCGGACACCTGGCGGCGCTGTCCGCCGGTCCGCTGGCGCCGCGCTCGGACCTTTCGGGCGCGCTGCGCCTGACGCGGGTGGAGCTGCGCCCAGACGGCGCCGGTGGGTTCACGGCGGCTAGCATCCTGGAGATCGTCGGCGCCGACGGCACCGGGCGGAAGGCCGAGGTGGGTCCCCAGGGCGGGGGCTCGATCGGCTCACTTCGGCTGCTGCAGGGTGCGTTCGGCTTCGCGCCACGCATCGTCCTCCAGAAGGACGGGGTCACCGTCTTCGACCAGAGGGTCCACTTCACCAGCCGGCGCGACGGGGCGAGGGGGATCGCGTTCGAGGGGGAGCTCGACGTCGCCGAGCACGGCCTGCACGTCGTCGCGGCGATGGACCTCTCCGGGTTGGATGACCGGATGAAGGGGCACCCGGTACTCGTGGCGGAGCTCCGCCGGGGCGGCGAGGTGCTCGGCGCGGGACGTCTAGAGCCTGGGCACGGCGCCACGGCGCGCGAGGGTTGGCACCTGGGCTACGGTGGCCTCAAGATGTGGTCAGAGATCGACCTGACCGGCAGGAGCTCTCGCGCCCCGGCGATCCTCGGGATGGTGCTCATGCTGGCCGGAGCGATCGCCTGGCCGATCGCGGCCTGGAGGCGGTGGTGAGGACCTCGGCCTGGGTCTTGGTGGGCGGCCTGTCGCTGCTCCTCGCGGCCGTGGTGGACGCGACGAGCGAGGGGCGGGCCGACCGGGCCTGGTTCGACGACGGCGCGCGCGAGGAGGCCTCCCGGGGGGCCGCGCGCTTCGCCACCCTCACGGCGCACCTACGGGCGAGCGGCGGGGATCCCCGCGTCGCCGACCGGATCCCCGCCGATCCGCCGGTGGTCGCGGAGCTCCTGTCGGACATCACCGTCGCCCAGCACCACGGCCTCGTGGAGCGTGCGCAGCTAGTCCGGTTCGAGCCTCGCGGCGCGGAGGCGGTCGGCCCAGAGCTCGCGGAGGTGCGGGCGACCGAGTACTGGGTCACCCGCTCGGTCGGCGCGGGCGGCGAGGCGACCCGCTCGGACGTCGTCGCCGTCCGCTACGCGATGCGCCGGGATGCAGGCGGCTGGCGCGTGGCCGACTGGGCGTTCGACGGCGGGCACGCGTCGGAGGCGCCGTCACGATGAAGCGGCTCTGGGAGGCGGCGGTCTCCCTCAAGACGACGGCGCTCCTGCTGTCCGTCCTCTTCGTCCTCCTCGTCTTCAACGTGGTGTTCCCCCAGGCCGCGCGGGACCCGGCAGCGTACGCGGGCGCGGTCGGGAAGAGCGGGTGGGGCGCGTTCGTCCTCGTGACGCTCGGGCTCGGCGACGTCGTGACGGGGCTGCCCTTCGTCGCGACGCTGGTCCTCTTCTTCGTGAACCTGGCCGCGGTCCTCGTAGACAGGGTCGGCTCGACGGTCCGGCGGATCCGCTTCGCCCCGCCGACCCCCGCGCAGGTCGAGGCGCTGCTCGCCTCGAAGGACGCCGCCCGGGTCGGCCTCGACCTCGCGCCGCCGGTCGAGCGCGTGGAGGAGGTCCTCGCGGTCCTGGGGTACCGCACCGCGCGGGTGGCCGGGGGGGGCGTGTGGGGGGTGAGGAACCGGTTCGCGCTCCTCGGCTTCCCGGTCTTCCACGCGAGCTTCTTCTTCCTCTGCGCGGGGGGGCTCCAGCTCTACCTGACGCGCTCGGTGGTCACCCTCCTGGCCGCGGAGGGACAGACCGTCTCCACGCTCTCGGGCCCGGTGCTCCGGACCGGCCCCCTGCTCGCGCCGCTGGACTCGCAGGTCCGGATCGAGCGGGTCGACGTTCGGCTCCTCGACGGGAAGCCGCTGCAGCTCTCGGCCAGCCTCCTCCTCGCCGACGCGGGCGTGGCGCAGGTCTCCAGGGTCAACCGCCCCGCGACCTGGGGCGACCTGACCTTGCTCGTGCAGCGCGCCGGGATCGCGCCGGTGCTCTGGCTCCAGGACCGGCGGGGTTACACGCTCGACAGGGTCGTGGTCCCGGTCGCGGACGCGAGCGGGTTGCCGACGCGGATCCTCCTCGCTGGAGGGTCGCTCGAGGCTGTGGTCGAGAACGTCCCAGTGGGCCCGGGCTTTCCCCACCGCGAGGCGCTGTCGCGCTTTCCGGTCGCCATCCGACTGAAGGTCGGCGGCACCACGACCTTCGACGGCGTGCTGCGCCCTGGCGAGGCAGTGGAGGCCGGCGACCTGACCCTGGTCCTGGACGAGGTCCGCTACTGGGTCGGCCTGCGGCTGGTGCGGGAGCGCGGAGGTGGGCTCCTGATCGCCGGCTTCGCGCTCGCCGTCGCCGGCATCGCCTGGCGGATGGCCTGGTTCCGGCGCGAGGTCATGGTCACATGGGCTGCGCCCGGCCTCCGGATCGCAGGGCGGGCCGAGTTCGTGGCGGCCCGGGCGAGCGACGACGTGCTGGACATCTCCAGGCTCCTGTCGGAGCCTCCCGGGCGAGGACGACTGTCGTGACGCTGCCCTTCTCCATCCTGTTCTGGTCGACCCTGGCGGTCTACGCGCTCGCGGTGGGCGCGCAGATCGCCGGGCAGGTCTTCCGCTCACCGCGGTGGGCGCGCATGGCGGCGGCAGGGGTCGTCGCCGGGCTCGCCGGCCACACCGCGCTCGTCGCGTGGCGCTGGGTCGCGACGGGACATGTCCCGACCATCGGCACCTTCGAGAACGCGCTCTTTGGCGGGTGGTTCATCGCGGCGATGGCCTGGTGGGCGGGGAGGAAGGATCGCTACCCGCTCGTGGCGACGGCGGCGCTCCCCTTCGCGCTGTTGATCCTCGGCGGCGGCGCCCTGGGGGACACGAGCCGGAGCCCGCTCGTCGCCTCGCTCGACTCCTTCTGGCTGTACATCCACATCTTCTTCGCCTGGCTCGCCTACGGGGCCTACACGGTCGCCTGCGGCGCTGCCGTGGTGTTCCTCGTCAAGACGAGGGAGGGGACCAGCCCGGCTCCCGAAGAGTCGGCGAGGCTCGAAGAGCTGATGTTCCGGGCGACCGCCTTCGGCTTCATCACCGACGCCATCATGATCGCGGCCGGGGCGATCTGGGCGAAGGACCTCTGGGGGTCCTACTGGTCCTGGGATCCGGTGGAGACCTGGTCCCTCCTCTCCTGGATCATCTACGGCCTGGTGCTCCACCTGCGCACGACCCTGGGCTGGCGGGGACGCCCCATCGCCTGGATATTGGTCTTCGCCATCGTCACAGTCCTTGTCACGTTCTGGGGAGTGAACCTCGTCATGGCGGGCAGCGGTCACGTCTTCAATGTGGGCTAGGCTCCGGATCGACGCGGCGCGGCAGCTGCGCGAGCTCCTGCTCGCGGCCGGGACGGCGCGAGTCTCCGTCCCGCTCGCGGCCGTCGCGGCGCTCTTCCTCGCGGCGGAGGCAGGGCAGTGG
>JBAVTL010000299.1:0-2069 GCA_049696175.1 Anaeromyxobacteraceae bacterium | reverse complement strand
CCCTCGCGGACGCTCGGGAAGGCCGTTGACCTGCCGTCCGGCGCCTCGCGCCTGATGTTATGATCCCGGCACGATGGTCCCGGCGACGTGAGGCCCCATGCGAGCCCCTGACAACGAGCGGCAAGCGCTGGAACGGGAGCGGGCGCAGCTCCCGGGACAGTTGGTGGCCTACCAAGCCGCACTCGACGCGACCACCCCCGAGCACACGGCGCGACGGGAGCGGCTCCAGTGGCAGATCCGCCAAGTCCGGAAGCGGATCACGGAGGTTGACCGGCGGCTAGCTGGGCGCTAGGAGTCTGTCCCGGTAAGCGGGGATGAGAACGAGAAGAGGGCGGGGCCAAGGGGGGATGGCCGACGACATTGATGGTGGTGGGAGCGGGGCTCCGCCGGATCGAGTTGGTCCGGGTGTCGCCCCGAGCGCGCCGGTCTCGTCCTCATCCCCGCGCCCCGTACAGCTTCAGCAGGTTGTGACTCGTACAGATCAGCGCCCACTCTTCGCCGACGGCCCGCAGCCCGCGCCGCAGGAATTGGCGGAACCCGCGCGCGTGTTTGATCTGCCCGAACGGGGGTTCCACGATGGCTTTGCGCCGGGCGTAGAGGGCGTGGCCGCGCAGCGTCGCCAAGGTCCGCGCCATGCGCTGTTTGACGGTCAGACCGGCGGGCGGTCGCCCGCGCGGCCCCACCGGCACCGGCTCGCTGTGTTTCCGCCGGCCGGTCGCAATGAGGGGCTCGATGCCGCGGTCCTGCAGGGCGATGACATTGGCCTCCGCCCAGTAGCCGGCATCCGCCAGCACCACCCGCGGCCGCCGGTGCAGTCCGCGGAGCAGCGCCTGGACCGCCGGTTGCAGCTGCTCGGCATCCGGACTCGCGGCGGTCACATGCTGAGCGACGATCACCTGCGCGGTGGCATCCACGGCGACCTGGGCGTTGTAGCCCTGGATGAACCCATCGCTCGTCTTCTGGATCTTCGACTCCGGGTCGGTGAAGTTGCGTTGGGCCTTGTCCCGCGGCCGCGCGTCGTCGGGCGGCTTGCCGGCGACCTGCGCCTGGGTGCGGGCCTCCGCTTCCAGCGCGGCTTTCGCCTCCCGAATCTTAGCCAACCGGCTCTCGCGCCGGGCCAGCTCAGCCGGCAGCTCATCCCCCCGCTGGTCCGGGCCGTAGCGCACATCCTCGTCGCGATCCGCCGCCTCCGCCCGGCGCAGCAGCTCAGCCACCTCGGCGGTGAGCGCCGCGTCGGCCTCCAGCATCCGCCGATAGCTCATCGCCTTGTGCTTGCTGGCGTTGGCCTTGATCTTCGTCCCGTCAACGGCGACCTGCCCCAGCTTGACCAGCCCCGCCCGGCGGCACAGCCGCAGCACCTGCTGGAACAACCCCGCCAGCGCCGACCCATGCCGCTTGCGAAACTCGCTGACCGTCCGAAAGTCGGGCTGGTTGCCCGCCGCCAGGAAGCGGAACGCCACGCTGTCCGTAAGTTGCCGGGCGATCCGCCGCGAGGAATACACGCCGGTGCAGTACCCGTAGAGCAGCACCTTGACCATCATCTGCGGATGGTAGGGCGGGTAGCCCCGCTCCTCCGCATACGTCACCTCGATCGCGGTCAGGTCCAGGGTGTCCACCACGTCACTGACGAACCGGGCCAGGTGATCCTCGGGTACCCAGTCCGCCAGTGCCGGCGGCATCAGCAGCAATTGATCCGGATCGTAGGGGCGGAAGGTCTTGGCCATGGCCGCATTATCTACGGACCTCACGCTGCGTGAGAGTCTAAACATGATTACTCGGACAGACTCCTAGGCGCTAGCAGGTAGCTCACGCCCGAAGATTTGACCGTACCCGCTGATGGCCTGATCTATACGGGCCGTGCGCAGAGCGTGCCAGAAGACCACTTGGTTCGCCGTGACAACCGGCCGCTTGAGGGTCTCCTCGAGGGCCCGGATCACGCCGATAGCTCGCAACCCGCCTCCGCCAATGAATACTGCCTCGGCCATATCCGGCACATGGGTACGTACCCACTCGTACACCTGGGCCGGCTGTATGCTCAACGGGTCTCGTGGCAAGTCCGCCGCGCCTGC
>JBAVTL010000298.1:0-7802 GCA_049696175.1 Anaeromyxobacteraceae bacterium | reverse complement strand
CCTCCGCAGGCACGAGCCCGGCAGCGCCTGCGCCGGCCGCAGCGCCTCCGCGGGCACGGCCGCCCGCCGTCGATCCGTTCCCGATGGACGACGACGCGGAGCTCGCGGACTTCTAATCAGGCTGTTGAGAAGCGAGGCGTCCCCCTTGGCACCGTCCCCTCCCCCTCATCGAGGGGGAGGGCTAGGGTGAGGGAGCAGGGAACGCGACGTCCCGCTCTGCGTCATACCGCAGGCCATCCTTCTGGACGGCCGGACGGTTCACCACGCCGGCTACTGCCCGCGTATCCGTGATCGCCCCCTCACCCCGTCCCTCTCCCCCGGTGGGGGAGAGGGGGAATTCAGTGAGGCTGCGGCCGCCCGTTACGCCGACGGTCTCCTGGCGCGCTCCCTGCGTCAGCCCCGCTTGCGCGCCGGCAGGAGGTCCTTCAGGACCTCGTGCGCGCCGCGCAGCATCTCCTCGGTCGTCTCCCAGCTCACGCAGCCGTCGGTCACCGAGCAGCCGTACTTGAGCTTGGAGAGATCCTCTGGGATGGGCTGGCTGCCGGCCTCGATGAAGCTCTCGACCATGAAGCCGACCACCGACTTGTTCCCCTCGCGGATCTGGTGGACGACGTCCTTCATGACGAGCGGCTGCATCTCCGGCTTCTTCCAGGAGTTGGCGTGCGAGCAGTCCACGACGACGTTCTTCGGGAGCTTCGCCTTGGCGAGCGCCTGCTCCGCGAGCGAGATCGAGACGGTGTCGAAGTTGGGGCGCCCGCCGCCGCCGCGCAGGACGAGGTGCCCGTAGGCGTTGCCGCGGGTGCGGACCACGGCAGAGCGCCCCTGGCCGTTCACGCCCAGGAACGCGTGCGGGTGGCTGGCCGAGAGGATGGCGTTCACCGCGGTCTCGACGTCTCCGTCGGTGCCGTTCTTGAACCCGACCGGCGTCGAGAGGCCGGACGACATCTCCCGGTGCGTCTGCGACTCGGAGGTGCGCGCGCCGATCGCCGTCCACGCGATGAGATCCCCGAGGTACTGCGGCGCGATCGGGTCGAGCGCCTCGGTCGCCGCCGGCATGCCGAGCTCGTTCACGTCGAGGAGGAAGCGGCGCGCGCGCTCCATCCCCTCGTCCACGCGGAAGGAGTCGTCCATGTACGGATCGTTGATGAAGCCCTTCCAGCCGACCGACGTGCGGGGCTTCTCGAAGTAGACCCGCATCACCATGAAGAGCGTGCTGGAGAGCTCGTCCTGCAGCTTGCGGAGCCGCCGCGCGTAGTCGAGCCCCGCGACGGGATCGTGGATCGAGCAGGGGCCGACGACGACGAAGAGCCGGGAGTCGCGTCCGTCCAGGATCGCCTCCACGGTCCGGCGCCCGGCCACGACGGCCTCCGCCGCCTTCTCGGTGAGCGGGAGCTTCGCCTTGACTTCGTCCGGCGTGGGCATGACGTCGAGCGCGACGATGTTCAGGTCTTCGGTGCGGTGCATGGGGCCGATAAGCTACCCGACCGCGCGCCTGCTGCACAGGGGTGGTATCGCCCCAAGGGGTCACGAAACATTCCTTAACGCAACGTGCCAAGGGCTCGTTGCCGCGCTCGTCGGGCCGTGCTACTTCGCGTCCTCCATACACCCCGAGAATTGGTCGCCAATGCGCTCGAACCTCACCGTCGCCGTCGCCGTCGCGTCTCTCCTCGCAGCCTGCCACGGAGGGAAGAAGGCCTCCCTGCCGGCCGACGTCTCCCCCACCGGCGTCGTGGGCGTCCGCGCGGTCAAGCCGAAGGCCGGCGAGGCCGCGCTGACGCGCGCCACGGCCGAGCTCCGCGCCCGGCGAGAGGCGGTCCTCTCGCCCGAGGTCTCCGGCCGGATCGCGCGGACCCTCGTGGACATCGGCGATCACGTCCAGAAGGGGCAGGCACTCCTCGAGCTCTCCTCCTCCACGGCGGCCCTCCAGGTCGAGCAGGCGAAGGCCGCAAGGTCGATGGCCGAGGTGGGCTTCAAGGCCGCCGAGACCGAGCACAACCGGACGCTGGAGCTGGCCAAGGGCGACGCGGCGCCGCAGGCGCTCGTCGACCGCGTCACGACCGCGCTGGATCAGGCGAAGGTCGGCCAGCAGCAGGCGACGGTCGCCGTGTCGATGGCCGAGGATCACTACGGCAAGCACTTCGTCAGGGCGCCGTTCGACGGTGTCGTCACCGCCCGTTACAAGAGCGCCGGCGAGTTCGTGACGTCGATGCCTGCGACGCCGGTCTTCGCGATGGTGGACGTCGGCTCGGTGGAGCTGAGGGTCGCCGTGCCGGAGACGATCGTGGACGTGCTGAAGCCCGGCGCCGAGCTGGACGGGGCGCTCTCGCCCTCTGGCAAGCGGTTCAAGGCCCGCGTCCGCGTCGTCGGCACGGTGGTCGAGGCGGGCAGCCGCTCGGTGGACGTCCGCGCCGACGTCGTCGGCAAGCTGCCGGCGGAGGCTCGCCCCGGCGCCATGGCCGAGCTGACGCTCGGCGCGAAGGGGAGCGTCGCCGGCCTCTTCGTCCCGTCGGACGCGATCCACGGCGAAGGGGCCGAGACCTTCGTGTTCACGGTCGAGGGGGACAAGCTCCGCCGCCGCAAGGTCCAGGTGGAGCGGCTCAACCCCGGCCAGGTCCGGATCCTCTCCGGCATCGGCGCCGACGAGCTGGTGGTCGTCGAGGGGGCCGCCGGCCTCTCCGACGGCGCCACCGTTCGCGTCTCCGAGTAGCGTTCGCGAGGACACGCCGTGATCAAGACCTTCATCAGCCGCCCGATCTTCACGAGCATGCTGCTGCTCGCGGTGGTCGTCTTCGGCCTCGTCTCCTGGCCGCGCATCGGCGTCGACAACATGCCGAACGTCGACGTCCCCGTCATCACCGTCACGACCATCCTGCCGGGCGCGGATCCGGAGACGGTCGAGCGGAACGTCTCGAAGGAGCTGGAGGAGGCGCTCAACACCATCTCCGGCCTGGACGCGATCCAGTCCCAGAACTACGAGAGCGTCTCGGTGGTGATCCTCCAGTTCAACATGGAGGTCCCGCTGGAGGCGGCGGCCAACGACGTCCGCGAGAAGGTCCAGGCGGCGGTGGCGAAGCTCCCGCGCGAGGCCGAGGCCCCGGTCGTCCAGAAGGTGGACCTCGGGGCGCTGCCGATCGTGCAGCTGGCCATCTCGGGGCCGCTCCCGATCGAGGAGCTGACGCGGGTCGCCGAGGACGAGCTGAAGCCGGCACTCCAGCGCTTCCAGGGCGTCGGCTCCATCGACGTCGTCGGCGGCCGGAAGCGGGAGCTCGCCGTCGTCGTCGATCCGACCCGGCTCCGCGCGCACGGCATCGCCGCCACCGACGTCTCCCAGGCCATCGCGGTCCAGTCGATCGCGATCCCGGGCGGGCGCACCACCGAGCCGACGGTCGAGCGGGTGGTGAAGCTCGAGACGGAGGCCGCCTCGGTGGACGAGCTGCGCGATCTGGTGATCGCCGCGCCGATGGGGAAGCCGATCCGGATCCGCGACGTCGCCAACGTCGTGGACGGTCCGGCCGAGGCGCGCTCCGTCGCCAGCCTCGACGGCAAGCAGGCGGTGGCGCTCGTCGTCCGGAAGCAGTCGGGGGCCAACACGGTCGCCGTCGCTGAGCTCGTGAAGAACTCACTCCCCGAGCTGAAGGGGCTGCTGCCGAAGGGGGCGCGGATCGAGGTCGTCTCCGACAACGCCCGCTTCATCCGCAACTCGATCAGCTCGGTCCAGGAGGACATGATCATCGGCGCGATCCTCGCCGTGCTGGTCGTCCTCGTCTTCCTCCGGGACTGGCGGTCCACCATCGTCTCGGCGGTGGCCCTCCCGACGTCGATCATCGGCACCTTCGCGGCGATGCGGGCGCTCAACTTCACGTTCAACAACGTGACGATGCTGGCGCTGACGCTCTCGATCGGCCTCCTGATCGACGACGCGATCGTCGTCATCGAGAACATCGTGCGCAGGCTGGAGAAGGGGGAGGAGCCCGCCCACGCCGCGCAGGCCGGCACCAGCCAGATCGCCCTCGCCGTCCTCGCGGTGACCCTCTCCGTCATCGCGGTCTTCGTCCCGGTGGCCTTCATGGAGGGGATGATCGGCCGGTTCTTCTTCCAGTTCGGGATCACCGTCACGGTCGCCGTGGCGATCTCCTACGCCGTCTCGATGACGCTGACGCCGATGATGTCGGCCCGGATCCTGAAGGCGCACCACCGCGCGATCCATGGCGCGGCCGGCAGTGACTACTCCCCGACCGGCGCGAGGCTCCACGCGATCTTCGGTCCCATCCGCGACGGGCTGGAGCGGTTCTTCATCGGCCTCGAGGAGTACTACCGTCGCCTCCTGACCTGGGCGCTGGACCACCGGCGGACGACCGTCCTGATCGCGGTCGGGACGATGGTCGTCACGATGGGGCTCGGGCGGTTCGTGAACTCCACGTTCTTCCCTCCGCAGGACATGTCGATGTTCCAGGGGAACCTGGAGATGCCTACCGGCACCCCCCTGGCCGTGACGCAGGCGGAGGCCGAGCGGCTCTCCGTGGCGATCCGGCGGATCCCGGGCGTCCAGAACGTCTTCCTCCAGGTTGGCGGCGGCGTGGACGAGGCGGTCAACAAGGCCTCGCTGCTCGTCAACCTCATCCCGCGCCGGGAGCGCGCCTTCAGCCAGGTCGAGGTGAAGAACTGGATCCGCGACCACGTGAAGGCGGCGTCCGGCGCGAACCTCACCGTCGCCGATCCCAGCATGGGGTTCGGGTCGCGGACGCAGCCCGTCCAGTTCAGCCTTCGCAGCGACGACTGGCCGGCCCTGCTGAAGGCCGTGGACCTGGTCCACGCGAAGATGAAGGCGAACCCCGGCTTCGTGGACGTCGATCACACCTACCGGGCCGGGAAGCCGCTCCTCTCGGTGCGGCTCGATCGCGATCGCGCCGCCGCGGTCGGGGTCCCCGCCGCCATGGTCGGCAGCACGCTCCGCGCCTTCCTCGGCGGCGACAAGTTCACGTCCTACCGCGAGGGGGGCAACCAGTACGACGTCCGGCTGCGTCTCCCCGAGTCGATCCGCAGCGATCCCGCCGCGATCGCCGCCCTCCCGATCCGGACCCCGTCCGGCCAGATCGTGGATCTCCGATCGGTCGCGAACGTCGTCCAGGCGACCGGCCCCTCGCAGATCGACCGGCAGTCGCTCAAGCGCCAGGTGGTGATGCTGGCAGATCTCAAGAACTACTCGCTCGGCGAGGCCTCGGCCTTCCTCAAGGACGCCGCGAAGGGGCTCCCCGACTCGATCCAGACCGGCTTCGAGGGCTCGGCGAAGGAGTTCGCGAAGACCGGCAAGAACTTCCTCTTCGCGCTGGTCCTCGGCATCATCCTCGTCTACATGGTGCTCGGCGCGCAGTTCGAGAGCCTCCTCGATCCGTTCACCATCATGCTGGCGCTGCCGCTCTCGGTGATCGGCGCCGTCGTCGCGCTGCTCGTCTCGCGCGAGTACCTGTCGATGTTCGCGATGATCGGCATGATCATGCTGGCCGGCCTCGTGACCAAGAACGGCATCCTGATCGTGGAGTTCACGAACCAGCTCCGCGACGAGGGGAAGTCGGTCCGTGACGCCCTCCTCGAGGCGGGGCCGCTCCGGCTCCGTCCGATCCTCATGACCACCGTCGCCATGGTCGCCGGCATGCTCCCCGTGGCGCTCGCCCGCGGCGACGGCGCGGAGTCCCGCACCGGCATGGCCTGGGCGATCATCGGCGGCCTCACCGCCTCCACCTTCCTCACGCTGGTCATCGTCCCGGTCGTCTACTCGCTCATGGACCGGCTGCGGCGAACGCACGCCCACCGCGAGCTGCCGGTGCACGAGCACGAGCAGACGCTCGCCGCCGCGGATGGCGGGGAGCAGCAGGGGACCGGAACGTAGCAGGTTGTCGAAGGTCGCGAGGACGGCCAGGAGCCCGACGAGACGCCCGGAGGAGGGGCGACGGGGACGAGGCTGCGGCGCCACCCGAGAACCAGTAAGATGGACGGCATGAACAGGGCGCTCAAGGCACACGTGAAGGGCGGCCGCCTCCTGCTCGACGAGCCCACCGATCTCCCGAACGGCGAGGAGGTCGAGCTTGTCCCCCTGGACGAGGTGCTCGCGGGCGGCGGTGACTACCTCGACGCCGAGGAGCGCGAGCGCCTGCATGCCTCCATCGACCGGGGCATCGCAGATGCTCGGGCCGGGCGGACGACCGACGCCGGCGAGGTGATCGCCAAGCTGCGCGCGAGGGCGTCGGGGCGGTGAAGGTCGAACTCTCCGACGAAGCGAAGGCGGAGGTTGCGCGCATAGATGCCTGGTACGTGGATCAGTGCTTGAACCCGGAGCCCTCGTGCTGGCTCAATGAGCGCATGACCCGTCGCTCGATCCTCATCCTCGCAGCTCTCCTCCTGGCGCCGCTCGCGGGTGGCGCGCAGCAGCCACCTCCCGCGGCCGAGGCCGACGCGGCACAGCTCGAGGGCTGGCTGCGGGCTGGCAAGAAGCTGACGGTCGTTGACGCCCGCGCCGACGCGGAGTACCTGGCCGGCCACATCCCCGGCGCGCTGGGGATCCCTGCGGAGCGGACCACGGAGGAGGGGTGGCGGCTGCCGTCCGACAAGACGGTGCCCGTCGTGTACTACTGCCGTGGCCCTGGCTGAGGCCTCTCCCGTGAGGCCGCGGTCGCGGCCTGGAAGCTGGGACACAAGACGATCATCCTGTACCCGGGCGGCATGCCGGACTGGCAGGCGAAGGGGAAGCCGGTCGTGATCGGCCCCGCGCCGGGGAGCCTGAAGGCGCCGGGCAAGGCGAAGTAGGGAAGGCGCTGCGCTGGCCGTCGGAATCGGGCGATGCCGCGGAGGGTTCGCGCGGCGCGGCAGGGTGCCGTCCCGCGGTGCGTCTCCCCGCGGCTGAACGTCCCCGAGGCAGAAGCGGCTCATCAGGGGGAGCGACGCGGAGCGCGCGCGGGTGGCGTGACGCCTCTGAGTCGTCGGAGGTGACGGTCGCGTTCGCGCGGCGGCGGCGTCTTCTGCGATCGCGATCGACGCGGCGCTGGCGGCGGCGCGCTGGTCAGCGCACCGGCGTTGGCCAAGGACGCACTCGTCCCTCTTGGGTTTTCACTGTCCGCAAAGCCGCTAGCGCTTGACACCTTCCGGGCCGAACCCGGCTTCCCGTGTGGTGCCCGCGCGAGAGAGTGCTCCGGACCGCGCGGGCTGCGCTTCAGGCAGCGCGAAAGGCGCCCGTGCGGAGGAAGAAGCCCCCTGCGCGAATTGCGGCTCATACCTGGAATGCGTGCGTTTACGGAGGGTGCGGATTCGCGTGAGAGAGTGGCTCCATGGACACCGCACGCGAGCTCACCTCCCGTCTCCATGACCTCCTGCGCCGCGAGCATGGGGCGATGGCCGATTTTCTCCTCGCCCTCGCGGGCTTTGACGCGAAGCGGAGCTGGGAGGAGCTGGGCTACACGAGCCTCTTCTACTTCCTGCACCGCGAGCTGAAGCTCTCCGCCGGCGCGGCCTTCCACCGCAAGACCGCTGCGGAGTTGATCCAGCGATTCCCCGAGGTGGCCGCGCCCCTGCGGGACGGCCGCCTTTGCCTGTCGAGCGTCGTCGAGGTAGCGAGGGTCGTCACGCGCGAGAACGTCACGCAGGTGCTGCCGCGCTTCTTCCATGCGTCGAAGCGGGAGGCGAAGGCTGTGGCGGCTGAGGTCGCGCCTCGCGAGGTGCTCCCGCAGCGCGTGGTGGTGACGGCGGTGGCGAGGCCAGCGGCGGCGACCGCGACCAGACTCCCTGCCACATCCGCCGCGCCTCCGCTTCCC
>JBAVTL010000297.1:0-3907 GCA_049696175.1 Anaeromyxobacteraceae bacterium | reverse complement strand
GCCCTCCGCCGGCCGGTCCAGGGCTCCCGTCGCCCTTCGCCGACCGGGCGAAGCTCGGCTTCCTTCGGGCCTTCTTCGAGACGTGGAAGCGGGCGGCGATCGAGCCGAGCGACTTCTTCCGGCGAGTCCGGATCGACCAGACGGGGTCGGCGATCCTCTTCGGCGTCATCGCCTCGACGCTGGGGGGCTGGGCGCAGGGGTTCTGGGCGTCGCTGACCGCGGCCAGCACCCGCGCGCAGCTGCAGGAGCTGAGCGGGCGGATCCCACCGCAGTGGTCGGGGCTCGCCAAGGCCTTCACCGAGTACTCCGAGCGCGCGACCACCACCTCGTCGCTCGTCAGCCAGGCCGTCTTCGCGCCGCTCGCGGCGCTCGTCGGGATCTTCGTGAGCGCCGCGATCTTCCACGGCCTCCTCCTGCTGGTCCGGGGAGCCAACCGCGGCTTCAACGCGACGCTCACCGTCGTCGGCTACGCCACGGGGATCAGCCTCCTGCAGCTGATCCCCGAGTGCGGCGCCCTCGTCGTGCCCTTCTGGATCGCGGTGGTGCTCATCATCGGCTTCTCGGAGGCGCACCGCTGCGGCACCGGGAAGGGGGCGGCCGCCGTGCTCCTCCCGATCCTGCTCCTCTGCGTCTGCACCTGCGCCGTCATCGCGATGGCGATGGGGGCCGGGCTCGGGGCGGTGACCGGCGCCGTGCCCAAGGGCGTCGCGCTGTGATCGCGTGGCGGAAGGTGGCGCGCTTCGGCGTGCCCGAGGTCTTCGCCCTCATCGGGCTCCTCTCCTTCGCCGTCGCCCGCTTCCTGCCGGTCCTCGCGATCCCGTACACCTGCCCGATGAAGGGGGCCTTCGGCATCCCGTGCGCCACCTGCGGGATGACGCACGCGTTCGTGGCCCTCTCGCACGGCGCGGTGGCCGAGGCGCTCGCGTCGAGCCCGTTCGGCGCGCTCCTCGCCGGAGGGGCCTGGCTCTACGCCGCCGCCGACCTCTCGCGGGCGGCCCTGGATCTCCCCTTCCCGACCGTAGCCCTCAAGCTCCAGCGGGCCCTCGCCGCGGCCGTCACCGTGGCGCTCGCGGCCAACTGGGCCTGGCTCCTCGCCCACGGAAACCGCACATGAACGAGAACGTGCTCGGCGCGCTCCTGACCGTCGCTGGCTACCTCTGCGGCTCCATCCCGTTCGGCGTGATCCTGACGCGGATCTTCGTCGGCGTCGACGTGCGCTCCGTCGGCTCCGGCAACATCGGCGCGACCAACGTCGCGCGGGTCGGCGGCAGGAAGGTCGCCATCCCCGTCTTCGTCCTCGACGTGGTGAAGGCGGTCGTCCCGATCCTCGTCGCGCGCCGGCTCCTCGCGGGGCTGCCGAACGGCGAGGGCTGGACGATGCTCGTCGCGGTCGCCGCGCTGGCCGGCCACGTCTTCCCGGTGTGGCTGGGGTTCAACGGCGGCAAGGGGGTCGCCACCGGCCTCGGGGTCTTCTTCGTGCTCGAGCCGGTCGCCGCCGTCGCGGGCTTCGCCGTCTGGATCGGCATCTACCTGACGATCAAGATCTCCTCGATCGGCTCGCTCGGCGGGACCGCCGTCTGCGCCATCACGGTCTTCATCCTCCACGGCTCCCGCAGCCCCATGTCCTGGGCCGGGCTCGTGATCGCGTCGATCATCTTCTACCGCCACAAGGAGAACATCCGGCGGCTCGTCACCGGTGAGGAGAAGAAGGTCTAGCCGTTACCCCGACGCGCTCCTGGCGTCGCCGGGGTCGCTCCCTCACCCTGGCCCTCTCCCTCGATGAGGGAGAGGGGACGTCATCGTGGGCGGGGCGGGACCGCAGGTCCCGTTCAGACGTTCGGCATCGGGTTCGCCTCGCCGGGCGTCCCGCCGCGCATCAGGACCTGGCGCGGCTTCACGCCGTTCGCCGGGCCGACGAGCCCCTCGCGCTCCATCCGCTCGACGATCTTCGCGGCCTTGTTGTAGCCGAGCCGCATCTCGCGCTGGAGCTTGGAGACCGAGACCTCCTCCATGCGGGCGACGAGCTCGATCGCCTGGTCGTAGACCGGGTCCTCGTCGTCGTCGTAGCGGCCGCCCTCCCCCTGGTCGCGCGCCTTGAGGATCGACTCGTCGTAGACGGGGCGCCCCTGCTCCTTGAGGAAGCCCACGACGCGGTGCAGCTCCTCCTCGGAGACGAAGGCCCCCTGGACGCGGGTGAGCGCCGCCGTGGCGGTCAGGAGCAGCATGTCGCCGTTCCCGAGCAGCGCCTCCGCGCCCGGGCCGTTGATGATGGTCTGCGAGTCGTGGCGGCTCGCCAGCCGGAACGAGATGCGGGCGGGGAAGTTGTTCTTGATGGTGCCCGTGACCACGTCAGTGGACGGACGCTGCGTCGCGACGATGAGGTGGATGCCGGTGGCGCGGGCCTTGGCGGCGAGCCGGGCGAGCGAGGTCTCGACCTCGCGCGGCGCGGTGATCATGAGGTCGGCGAGCTCGTCGATGATGACCACGATGTAGGGCAGCTTCTGCGGGAGCTTCTTCTCGTCCCGCGCGGCGACCGGGTCGGCCGGCGGCGGGGCCGTCGGGTCCTCGAACTCGGGCGTGGCGGTGACGGGCTCCGGCCGCTGGACCGGCTCGGCCGCGGCCTTCGCGACCGCCTCCTCCTCGGACTCCCCGGCGGCGACGTCGACGATCACCAGCTTCTTCGGCGGCGGCGCGTCGTCCCGCTCGGCGAAGGTCCTCCCCTCGGCGCGCAGCTTCTCCGCCTTCTGGTTGTAGCTCTTGAGATCCTTCGACCCGGTGTCGGCGAGGATCTGGGTGCGGCGCTCCATCTCGTCCACGGCCCACTGGAGGGCGCGCGCGGCCTTCTGCGGATCGGTCACGACCGGCAGGAGGAGGTGCGGGATGTGGTCGTACGGAGAGAGCTCGGTCATCTTCGGGTCGACCATGATCATCCGCACCTCGGCCGGCGTCTGCCGGTAGAGCATGCTGAGGATCATGGTGTTGAGCCCGACCGACTTCCCCGAGCCGGTGGTGCCCGCGATGAGGAGGTGGGGCATCTTCTGCAGGTCCACGCAGTAGGGCACCCCCTCGATGTCCTTGCCGAGCCCGAGCGGCAGGAAGCCGCTGGCGGAGCCGAAGGACTCAGACTCCAGGATGTCCCGCAGGAAGACGGTGCCGCGGTCCTTGTTCGGCACCTCGATGCCGACCACGCCCTTCCCCGGGATCGGCGCGATGATCCGGATCCGGGTGGTCGACAGGGCCATCGTCAGCTCCTTGTCGAGGTTCTCGATCTTGGCGAGCTTCACGCCGGCGACCGGGGAGAACTCGTAGAGGGTGACGACGGGCCCCGGCCGGATGTGGCCGATCCGGCCGTCGACGCCGTGCTGCTTCAGCGTCGCGACGATCACCTCGGCGGTCCGGGTGAGGACGCCTTCGTCGACGGCCTTCGCCTTCTCCTCGTGGGCGTCGAGCAGGTCGAGGGAGGGGAGCCGGAAGACGTCGCCGGCCTTGGTGAAGGTGAAGGAGGGGGCCTCCTTTTTGCCGTTCTTCTTCTTGCCCCGCTCGAGCATCGCGTCGCTGATGACGATCTCGGGCCTCGAGAGCACGGGGAGCGGGGCGGCGGCCAGCGGAGCGGGCGCCGCGGGAGCGGCCGCCGCCTCCGCGGAGGCGCCCTCGTCCTTGGGCTCGTCCTTCGGCTTGCGGCGGCGCTTCGGCGTCGCCAGCACGACCTCGGGCTCCTCGTCGACGTCGACGAAGGCGGTGGGCGCCAGCGAGCCGACCCAGGCCGGCTCGTCGAAGGTCCGGCGGACCTGCTCGAGCGCGAGCGCTCCGGCCACCGCGCGACCCTCCTCGCAGTCCTCCTCGCTCTGCCCCTCGACCACGGCCGACGCGGCGAGCTCCTCCGCCTGCCGGACGCGCTCGGCGGCCT
>JBAVTL010000296.1:0-1925 GCA_049696175.1 Anaeromyxobacteraceae bacterium | reverse complement strand
GGTGGCCGGAGCGCCCGAGCCGCTCCGCGACGGGGTGCAGCTCGAACGTCGAGCCGGTGAGGCCGTGGAGGAGCAGGACGGCGTCGGGCCCGCCGGGGATCTCGAACTCCAGCCCGTCCTTGAGCATCCACCGACCGTAGCCCCCGCCGCGGCGCCCTTCAAGCGAGCCACCTCCCCCTTCCGCCAGCGCCTCGATCCGGATAAAGCGACGTCCATGTCCGACCCCTCCGAAAAGCCCGCCGCGGCGCCCCAGCAGGTCCAGCTCCAGATCGACATCGATCCGGTGACGGCCAACGGCGCCTTCATCAACCTGGCAATGGTCAACTTCAACGAGAACGAGTTCACGCTCGACCTCGCCTACGTCCAGCCCCAGGCGCCGCGCGCGACCGTCCGGGCGCGCGCCATCACCTCCCCGAAGCACATGAAGCGGCTCATGCTCGCGATCCAGGACTCGATCCAGAAGTACGAGCAGCGCTTCGGCGTCCTCGACCTCGGCGGCTCGCCCCACTTCCCGGGCGGGAAGATGAACTGAGCCTCCGCCCCGGCTCTCCCATGCCATGGGCCGGATAGCGTGAGGGCGCGGTCCGCCGAGCGCACCGACGGACGCCGCGCGTACGTTTCCCCTGCACGCGCGCCCAGTGGCGCCGCCGCCGAAGGCCAGGCACGCCTCCTGCTCCTCTCCCGCGTGAACGCTGCACCCACCCGGAGAGGAAGATCATGAGCGACACCCAGGAGGCCGGCGGACGCCGGCTCGTCGTCTTCGCCATCACCGAGCCCAAGGAGGGCGAGACCAAGGCCCGCTGGACCCGCATCGGCCGCGCCTTCGACAACCGCGACGGGAGCATCGCGCTGCTGCTCAACGCCCTCCCGCTCGGGACCGACCGGCTCCAGGTCCGCGAGGAGCGGGAGGAGGAGCGCGGGGCCACCGCGCCGCGGCGCAGCGCGGCGCGCGTCGAGGAGGTGCGGCCGTGATCCGGCTGCGGCTCCTGCTCGCGGCGCTGCTGCTCGCGGCCGCGCTCCCTGCCATGGCGGCGAAGAAGCCGCTCGGCCCCAACGAGCGGATCGACCTCAACCGGGCCAGCGCCGTCGAGCTGATGCGGCTGCCGGGCGTCGGCCAGAAGCGCGCGCAGGCGATCCTGGCGGCCCGCGCGAAGAGCCCCTTCCGAAAGGCCGACGACGTGCTCACCGTGAAGGGGCTCGGCCCCGGCTGGTTCGCGCGCGTGAAGGGCAACGTGACCGTCGGCGCCCCCGCGGCCACCGTGCAGCCTTCCCACGCGCAGGCCAGGCGCTGAGGAGGGGCGCCACCTCTCCCCTGTCAGCCGCTGACCACATCACGACGAGTGGATCCGGCTCTCGTGACGCGAGCTTCGCGGTGAAGTCGCCAGCCCCTCTCTCCCCCGAGCCCTCGGGGGAGAGCAAGGTTGGGCGAGGTGGCGCCTGTGTCGGCGCGTGGACCGCAGACCGGCACACGGACCCACACTCCGGGAGAAGCCCCTTGAACGCGGTACGGACACGTGGGCAGTATCTGGTCGGGGGCTTCAAGCGAGGGCGGACCCATGCCGTCGATGCCTCCGACCGATCGTCACCAGCCCTCCTTCCTCGCCGTGACCTCCGCGTTCGCGTCGCTCGGCCGCGTCTGCCTGGCCCTCGACGTCGACTACCGGATCCGCCACGTCTCACCGATGCTCGACGACCTGCTCGGGACGGGCGCGGCGGAGCGCTACAAGGGGCGGCCGGTGACGGAGCTGCTCGGCGCCGAGCTCTTCGGCCCCGAGGGGCCGATCCGGGCGGCGCTCGCGGCGGGGGAGCGGAGGGAGGGCTGGCGCGCCTGGCTCCCCGACCCCAGCGGCGAGCGGCGGCCGACCTCGGTCACGGCCGCGCCGCTGCAAAGTCTCGGCGGCGCGTGCGATCCCGAGGCGGTCTAC
>JBAVTL010000295.1:0-9306 GCA_049696175.1 Anaeromyxobacteraceae bacterium | reverse complement strand
CCCCCTTACGGCGCCCGGAGAGGAGCGCGGTCACCGCCCCCTGGGCGGCGAGCTTCCGGGCCGCGCGCACCTTGGTGGCCATGCCCCCCGTCGACTGGAGGGAGCCGGCGCCGCCAGCGACCCGCTCGATCTCGGCGGTGATCCGCGGGACGTCGGCGATGAGCCGCGCGCCGGCCTCGGCCGGGCTCCGGTCGTAGAGCCCCTCGACGTCGGTGAGCATCGCCACGAGCCGCGCCTCGACGCAGCTCGCGACGAGCGCGGCCAGCGTGTCGTTGTCGCCGACCTTGATCTCGTCCACCGCCACCGTGTCGTTCTCGTTGACGACCGGGACGACGCCCGCCGCGAGGAGGCGGTCGAAGGTGCGGCGGGCGTTGAGGAAGCGCTTGCGGTTGGCGAGGTCGTCCGCGGTGAGGAGCACCTGGGCGACCTTCAGCCCGTGAGCCCCGAACGCGTCGCCCCACGCGGCCATGAGGTGGGGCTGGCCGACCGCCGCGCACGCCTGCTTCGTCGGGATGTCGAGCGGCCGACCGCGCGAGCGGACGAGGCCGAGCTGCTCCGCGCCCAGCGCGATCGACCCGGACGAGACGAGGACCAGCCTCCGCCGCCGGGCCACGTCGGCGAGCTCCCGCCCGAGCCGGGCGCAGTTCTCGCGATCGAAGTGCCCCTTCGCGTCGGTGAGCGTGCCGGTGCCGACCTTGACGACGAGCCGCTTCACGCGGGCGAGGGTGGTGCGGGGCATGATGGCCGGGTTCTACCGCGGCGCGGCGCGCGCCGGAAGGTGGCGCCCCGCTACCCCGGCGGCGGCTCCTGCGAGCCGGTGTGCCCACCGGCTCGCCACGGCAGTGGACGCGTTATACATATGCGTATAACTTGTCCACGATGGCTTCCGGTCCTGCCCGTCCGCCTGCCCCGGTCCCCCCAGAGCTCCCGGCCCTCCTCCATGGCCTGAACACCTGGTGGCGGCCGCCGCACACGGTCCGCCCTGCGGTCCCGGCCTTCAGGCGACGCCAGACCCGCCTCCTCGCCGAGCGGCTGCGACAGCGCTCGCCGCTCATCCAGGTCATCCGGGGCCCGCGGCAGGTCGGCAAGACCACCGCCGTCCTGCAGCTCGTCGAGTCGCTCCTCGCGGACGGGGTGAACCCGAGCGACATCCTCCTGCTGCGCTTCGACCTCCAGTCGCTTCGGGAGGCGGGCGGCCTCCTCGGCCTCGTGCGGTGGTTCGAGGTCAACGTCCGGGGACGCGAGCTAGGCGACGGCGCACCCGCCTTCCTGCTCCTCGACGAGATCCACAAGCTCCCTCGCTGGAACGAGGAGGTGAAGCACCTCGGCGAGATCACGCGCGCTCGCATGGTGATCACCGGGTCCTCCAGCGTCCTGGTCGCCAAGGGGACGCGGGAGAGCCTGGCCGGTCGCGTGGCCACCACTGAGCTCCCGACGTTCCCGTTTCGGGAGGTGCTCGAAGCGTGGCACCCCGAGCTCACGCCGCCCGTCCCGCCAATGCGCTTCCTGGCGACCTTCGACGCTGCGTCGCGTGGAACGTTCCGGGAGCTGCACGCTTTCGCGGAGGCCAACGCCCGCGCGCTCTCGACGGCTCTCGACCGCTACTACCTTCGCGGCGGCTACCCGCGCCTTCACGCCGGCGAGTACGAGACCGAGGGCTGGGCCGACTACCTGATCGAGACCGTCTTCGAGCGCGTGCTCGGCGTGGACATCCCGGAGCTCTTCCCCGTCCAGCAGCCGCAGCTCCTGCGCCACCTCTACCTCTCCCTCGCTCGCCGCACGGGCGAGGAGGTGAGCCAGCTCGAGCTCGCCGCGGAGGCGAACGCGGCCGGACTGAGGACGAACCAGCCGACCGTCGGTCGGTACGTCCACTACCTGGCCGACGCCCTGCTCGTCCGCGAGTTCCGGCGGTTCCCGCTCGGCAAGGCGAAGACCGCGCGCGTTCCCGTCAAGACGACCCTGACGGATCTCGGCGTTCGCAACGCCATCTTCCGCGGAGCGCCCTCGCTCTGGGACTCGCCGCCCGAGGAGGTGGGGCCGTTGGTCGAGACGGTCGCGCAGGGCGTCATCCGCGACACCGACCTGGCGGTCCACTTCTACCGGGACCGGATCGATCCGTCCGATCGACGGTCCCCGTTCGAGGAGGTCGATTTCGTGGCCGAGCGCACGGACGGCGCGGTCCTCCCGGTCGAGCTGAAGTTCCGACGAAAGATCGACGACGCGGACTTCCGCCCCCTGCGCTCGTTCATGGAGCGCCGCCGCTGCCGACGGGGACTCCTGGTCACGCGGGGCACTTGCGACCTCGATGACGACCGGCTGCTCACGGTCCCGCTGCGCGACTTCCTCCTCGCGTACTGACGGGCTTCAGCGCCCGATCAGGCCAGCATCGCCTCCGACCCCCTTCACGAGCTGGTAGCCGCCGAAGACCAGGAGCAGGACGGCCGACAGCGCGGTCATGACGCGCGCGGCCCGCGGCCCGAGTCGCCCCACCTCGCCGAACGCCACGATGATGGCCGCGTTGCCGCCGACGAGGCAGAGGTAGAAGCCGCCGAGGTAGGCGAGCCCCTGCCCGGGCGCCGCCTGCCACGCGGAGGTGAGCGCCGCGCCGCCCGCGACGCTCCACCAGATCCAGGCGTTCGGGTTGGTCAGGTTGACGACGGCGGCGCGGACGAAGCCCACCGGCGGCTCGTGCGCCGCGGCGGCGCTTGGGGCGGGACCTCGCAGCGCCCTCAGGCCGTTCAGCCCCAGCCAGACCACGAAGGCGCCGCCGCCGACGTGCAGCGCCCGCAGGAAGCCGGGAGGAACGCGCGACAGCACGGCGAGGACCGTCGCGATGATCACCGGGTCCGTGACGAGCGGGACGAGCGCGATCGGGAGCGTCCGCCACGGGCCACGCTTCGCGGCCTGCGCGAGCATGTAGGCCTGGAGCGGCCCTGGCGAGAGCGCCCCCGAGAGGCCGAGCGCGGCCCCCTGCGTGAAGGGGATCATGGAAGTCGGCCGCCCACGCCGGTCCTCATCGCACGGGGAGCTTCAGCCCCATCTCCACCATCGCGAGGAGCGCCTCGGCGTTCGCCTTCGCGTCGTTCACCGGATCGTGGTCGTGGGCGGTCTTCCGGAGGTGCTTCCAGGTCGCGTAGCCGTCCTTCACCATGCCGCAGTAGAGGTCGCCGATGCGCCGCCCGCTCCAGCCGAACGGGTTCCTGCCGAGCTGCTGGTGGAAGTAGTAGTTGATGAACTGCCAGTCGAAGGCGAGGTTGTCGGAGAAGAAGACCGGCTTCCCCTTCGACGTCTCGAGCACCCACTTCTCGAAGGCCTCCATCACCACCGCCGGCTCGTCGTAGCCGGCGTGCTCGGCGCGCGTGACGCCTGAGATGGCGAGCGCCTCGGGGACCCAGACGTCGGAGATGGGGCGCACGCGGCCGCGGAAGGTCGCCGAGAGCGTGGGATCGACGCGCACCGCGCCGAAGGAGACCATGGAGTGCTTGCCCGGACAGGGGCCGTCAGACTCGACGTCCACGACGTAGAGGGACACGGGATCAGTCCTGCTCGACGTAGTCGAGGTTCACGCCTGCGGGGTTCTCAGGGTGGCAGGCGAGCTTGGCGGTGGTCATGGGGCCGGCGATGCTACCGAGGCCGGGGACGCAGGTCCAACCCGAACGCCTTGAGCGCCGCGGGGGTCGAGAGGCAGTTGATCGTGTGGAAGCCGAGCAGCGTGCCGAGCGGGAAGAAGAAGGTCGCCGCCATGGCGACCGCCACGCAGAGGGTGTGACGCCGGCGTCGCGAGATCGACCGCCCGGCCACGAACAACCCGGCGGCGAGGGCGGCGCCCATGACGAGGGCTAGCACGCCACCGAGGAGGAAGACCCAGCCGCCGAAGGAGGGGGACGCGAGCTCCGCCTCCGCGTGGGCGCCGGCGAAGAGCGCCGAGCGCCCGAGCGCCTGCCAGCCAGCCGCGACGGGGAGCGCGCACAGGGCCGTCACCGTCGCGGTGATCGCCGAGAGCGCGTAGTGGAGTGCGGGGAGGTGCTTCAGCTCTTCGGGAACGTCGACGGTCACTTGCCCAGCATATGCGACGTGCCGCCCCGTACCGGGCTCACTTGACGCGCGCTCCAGGCGAGCCAGAACGGCATCGCGAGGAGCGTGGCCGCGAGGAGGGAGACCCCCACCGCGCCGATGCCGAGCGTCCGGAGCGTCCCGAGCGTCCCGAGCGTGAAGGCGGGCGCGCGAAGGGCGTGGATCTGGACGATGCCGTCGGAGCGGCGTCGCACTGTCGGCCGGTAGGTGTCGGGTGCCATCGTCATGTGGTCGTGCATAGGGCGCGCCACTGCACTTCGCACGAAGATCTGCATTCTCTCTCTCGAGGGCAAGGCGCAGCGGCGCTGATCAGCCGACCCTGGGTGCGTCCGACTCAGGAGGGGCCTCACGGCTCGCCGGGTCGCGGCGTGAAGGACGGGGATCTACGATGGGCCAGCCCGCGACGCGGGCCGTCATGGGCTCCTCCATCCTCGGCTTCCTCGCGGCCAACCCGCTCGTCCTCCTCTTCCTGGTCGCTGCCATCGGCTATCCGATCGGCCAGCTCCGGGTGCGTGGCTCCAGCCTGGGCGTCGCCGCCGTCCTCTTCGTCGGGCTGGCGGCGGGGGGACTCGACCCGAGGCTGGCCCTCCCCGAGATCGTCTACATGCTCGGCCTCGCGATCTTCGTCTACACGGTGGGGCTCGCGAACGGCCGGGCCTTCGTGGCGACGCTCCGGCGGGACGGGCTCCGGCACGGGGCGATGGCGGTGGGGGTGCTCCTCCTCGCCACCGTGCTCACGGTCGCGCTCGCGAAGGCGCTCCGGCTCGACGCGGCGGTCGCCTCCGGCCTCTTCGCGGGGAGCCTCACCAACACGCCGGCGCTCGCCGCGGCCATCGAGACGCTGAAGCAGATGGGGCTCGGCGGCGCGCTCGCCTCCCCTGTCGTGGCCTACTCGATCGCCTACCCGATGGGCGTCGTCGGCGTGATCCTGGCCGTCCTCCTCGGGCTCCGGGTCTTCCGCGCGGACCTCGCCGGCGAGGGGGCGCGCCTCGCGGAGCTGGGGGCGGCGAACGAGCCGCTCGCCAACACCACCATCCGCGTCACGCAGGACGTGGGGGCGCTCACGATCGAGGAGCTGGTGCGCGGGCTGCGCTGGCGGGTGATCTTCGGGAGGCTCCAGCGCGACGGGGTCGTGGCGCTCGCGACGCACGAGTCCCGGCTGCAGCCCGGGGATCTCGTGACGGCCGTGGGCACGGCGTCCGAGCTGGCGCGCGTCGCGGCGCGGCTCGGCCAGGCGGCGAGCGAGGGGATCGATCTCGATCGCAGCGAGTTCGACCTCCGGCGCGTCTTCGTCTCCCACGCCGAGGTGGCGGCGCGGCCGCTCCGGGAGCTGGAGCTCGAGCGCCGGTTCGACGCGGTGGTCACCCGCGTGCGGCGCGGCGACGTGGAGCTGCTCCCGTCCGACGACATGAGGCTGGAGATGGGGGACCGCGTCCGGATCCTCGCGCCGGTGCGCCGCCTCGCCGAGGTCGCCACCTTCTTCGGCGACTCGTACCGGGGCGCGAGCGAGGTGGACGTCCTCACCTTCGGGCTCGGCCTCGCGCTCGGCCTCCTGCTCGGCGCCCTCCCCCTGCCGCTCCCGGGCGGCGCCCACGTGTCGCTCGGGTTCGCGGGCGGGCCGCTGCTCGTCGCGCTGGTGCTCGGCACGGTGGAGCGGGCCGGGGCGCGCCTGTGGAACCTGCCGGGGGGGGCGAACACGACGCTGCGCCAGATCGGGCTCGTCCTCTTCCTCGCCGGCATCGGCACCCGCGCCGGGCCGGGCTTCCTCCAGACCTTCGCGAGCAGCGGCGGCGCCGTCCTCTTCGCCGCCGGCGCCGCCATCACCTTCACGACCGCCTTCGCCTCGCTCTGGGCCGCGCACCGGCTGCTCGGCATCCCGCTGAGCCTCGCGATCGGGATGGTGGCCGGCATCCACACCCAGCCCGCGGTCCTCGGCTTCGCCGTGGCGCAGACGAAGAACGAGATCCCGCACCTCGGCTACGCGGCGGTCTACCCGGTCGCGACGATCTCGAAGATCCTGCTGGTGCAGCTGCTGCTGGCGATGGTGTGAGGGGCGGACGACTGGCGGACCGTGGGACGCGAAGCGGTCAGCGGTCGGCTCCCAGTCCCGAGTCATCACAAACGACTCGCGGCGGATCGCTACCTGCGTACGTGGGGTGGATGCCCTGCATCAGCCGCTTCTTCGGGATCGCGATCTTCATCTGGTTCAGGGACCACGAGCCACCCCACTTCCATGCGGTCTACGGCGACTTCGAGGCGCTGTTCCGTATCGACACACTGGAGGTGGTCAGGGGAGCGCTTTCCCGGCGCGCTCAGGCCCTGGTGCTCGAGTGGGCTTCCCTCCATCGCACCGCGCTTGCCGACGACTGGGAGCGCGCACGAAGGGGTGAGCCACTCGCGCCGATCGAGCCTCTCGATCCATAATCAGCCATGGTCCGCGTCAGGGGCGTCACGCCGCTCGAGGGTATGGAGGTGGAGATCGCCTTCACCGACGGATCGGTCCGCCGCGTGGATCTCGCGCCGCTGTTGCGCGGCCCCGTGTTCCAGCCGGTGATCGACGACCCGGCGCTGTTCCGCGCCGTCCAGGTCGACCCGATCGGCAAGACGCTCACCTGGCCGAACGGCGCGGACCTCGACCCTGACGTGCTGTACCTCGGGCTTCGGCCGGCGGAGTAGCCGACGCCACGAGCGCCAGCTTCTCCTTCCGCGAGAGCCGCTTCAGGGCCGCCTCACGCCTGAGCGCCGCGCCGCGGCCGCGGACGGGCTCCTCGTAGACGAGGGTGACCGGCAGGCGCGAGCGGGTGTAGCGCGCGCCCTTGCCGGCCGCGTGGCTGGCGACGCGCCGGGCCATGTCGTTGGTCGCGCCGGCGTAGAGCGAGCCGTCCCCGCACCTCAGGAAGTAGACCCTCCAGCCACCGCGCGCCTTGCCGGCGCGCCTCCGCCTCGCCGCCATTCCGGCCTCCTCCCCAAGACCGTACCGGAATATCGCCCCGCTTCCGACGGGGCTCGCACAGCGGAGGTCCGGCGGTTAGAGTGGATGGGAGCGAATGAAGGACGTCTTCGGCAACACCCTCGGCCTCAAGCCGTCGCAGCTGGAAGCCCTCCGCCGCACCTACCGCCGCCGGGTCGACGCCGAGGCGATCGTGTCGCCGGAGCTGGCGCGCCACCTCACCGAGCTCTCGCGCGAGACGAACCGGCAGGTCGGCGTCCTCCTCGACCGCAAGGGGGACGTCGAGGCGGTGATCGTCGGCGACGCGCGGAAGCTCGACCTCCCCGACGTCGGGCGCGCGCGCGCCGGCGAGAGCCGCCTGCGCGGCCTGCGGCTCGTCCACACCCACCTGCACGGCGAGCCGATCACCCGCGACGACCACACCGACCTCGCGCTCCTCCGGCTCGACCTCGTCGCGGCGCTGGAGGTGAAGGAGGACGGCCTCCCCGGGCGCGTCCACTTCGCCCACCTCGTGCCCGAGAACGAGGGCGGGACGCTCTGGAAGGACGAGGCGGCGCCCTCCGTCCACGACCTCGACTGGCCCGCGCGCTCGCACGCCCTCGCCCTGGAGGAGGAGTTCGCGCGCGCGCGCGCCCTCCGCCGGACCGGCGGCCGGGAGCGGGCGATCCTCGTCGGCTGGGGCGGGAAGCGGCGGACCCGCGCCGACGCCGAGGGCTCGCTGGAGGAGCTCAAGGAGCTCGCGCGGACCGCCGGCGTCGAGGTGCTGGACGCCTCGCTGCAGATGCGGCGCGATCCCGACCCCCGCTACTTCATCGGCGAGGGGAAGCTCCAGGAGCTGGTGCTCCACTCGATGCAGCTGATGGCGAGCATGCTCGTCTTCGACGCCGACCTCTCGCCGTCGCAGGCGCGCCACATCGCAGAGGTGACGAGCCTCAAGATCCTCGACCGGACGCAGCTCATCCTGGACATCTTCGCCCAGCGGGCCCAGTCGGCCGACGGCAAGCTCCAGGTGGAGCTGGCGCAGCTCAAGTACCTGTACCCGCGCCTCGTCGGGCGCGACGACTCGCTCTCGCGCCTCGCTGGCGGGATCGGCGGCCGGGGCCCCGGCGAGACCAAGCTCGAGATCGACCGCCGGCGGGTGCGCGATCGGATCACGGCCCTCGAGCGCCGGATCGCCTCCCTCTCGCAGAACCGCGGGCTGCGGCGAAAGCAGCGGAACGAGCGCGCGCTGCCGGTCCTCTCGATCGTCGGCTACACCAACGCCGGTAAGTCGACGTTGCTCAACGCGCTCACGGCGTCCGAGGTCCTGGTCGAGGACAAGCTCTTCGCCACGCTCGATCCGACGAGCCGGCGGCTCCGCTTCCCGCGCGACCGCGAGGTGATCATCACCGACACCGTGGGCTTCATCCGCGACCTGCCGGAGGACCTCGTCACCGCCTTCCGCGCGACGCTCGAGGAGCTCTACGACGCGGATCTGCTGCTGCACGTCGTGGACGCCGCGGACCCGCGCCACGAGCAGCAGATCGGCGCGGTCGAGGCGATCCTGCGCGGCCTCGAGCTCGAGGGGAAGCAGCGGCTCCTCGTCTTCAACAAGGCCGACCGCCTCCCTCCGGGCGAGGCGGAGGCGTTCGCCCATGCCCGCGACGGCGTGGCGGTCTCTGCAGCCACGCGCGACGGCCTCCCCGCGCTGCTCCACCGCTGCGACCGGATCCTGTTCAGCGGCGGCCGGGTCTCGATCGCCGACGTCGAGGCGAGCGCGCCTCCCGTCGCCGCCGAGGAGTGACGCGCGCCCCGGCCGTTGGCACGGGCCGCCCGTACCGCTAGATTGCCGCGCTTGGAGCTCGAACGACCCATGAACCTCCGCCTCTTCGCCGTCGCAGCGCTCTCCCTGGCCATCGTCGCGGGCTGCGGCCGCAAGGGCCCGAAGGCGGACGAACGCCTCGTCGCGCACGATGACGCCCGCGCCGCCGCGGCCCGCTTCGACCCGGAGAGGCCCGCCCCCTCGCTCGCCATCGACGCCGACGAGGCGGCGCGCCGCCTCGGGAGCTTCGAGTGGACGGCCGGCGTCGAGTGGACCGTGGCCCGGCAAGGGAGCACGGATCGGCTTCGCGTCGTGGAGGGCCACCGCGTGATCCAGGCGGTCACCGGCGACTTCTTCGCGGGCAGCGTGATCGACCCGGGGCTCGGGGACGGCGCCGTGACCGGGCGCGACGTGATCTGGGCGGGGAGCATGACCTACGCGCGCGGCCGCTGGGCGCCGTGGCGGGAGCGCCCCGGTGACC
>JBAVTL010000294.1:0-2162 GCA_049696175.1 Anaeromyxobacteraceae bacterium | reverse complement strand
CACGCCACCCGCGCGCGCTCCGCGTCGCTCCCCCTGATGAGCAGCATTTCACTCGGCGACCTTCGGCCGCGGGGATACGCACCGCGCGACGGCACCCTGACGCGCCGCGAGTGTGCCCCGGCCCCCTCCGCTACCGCGCCAGGGCGGCCACCTCGAGGAGCTGCGCGTGGAGCGCGGGCGGGGCGGCGAGGACGTCCCCCGTCTCGAGCATCCGATCCTCGCCGCCGAGATCGGTCGCGAGCCCGCCCGCCTCGCGCACGAGCAGGATCCCGGGCGCGATGTCCCACGGCTTGAGCCGGAGCTCCCAGAAGCCGTCGAAGCGCCCGCAGGCGACCCACGCCAGGTCGAGCGCGGCCGCGCCGAAGCGCCGGACGGCACGCGCCCGCCGCACGTACTCGCCGAAGAGCCGGAGCGGCCGCTCGTGGTTCACGTGGATGTCGTAGGGGAAGCCGGTGACGAGCACCGCGTCGTTCGGTGCCGCGCAGGCCGACGCCCGGATCCGTGAGTCGCCGAGCCACGCCCCCTCGCCGCGGCCGGCGAGGAAGAGCTCGCCGCGGATGGGGTCGAGCGTCGCGCCGGCGACGATCCCCCGGTCGTCGAGCGCCGCGACGTTGACCGCGAAGTGCGGGATCCCGTGCGCGTAGTTGGTCGTCCCGTCGAGCGGATCGACGACGAAGCGCAGGCCGCGCTGCGCCCCCAGCGCCCCCGACTCCTCGGCCAGGATGGCCGCGCCGGGGAAGCGCCCGCGCAGCAACCCGAGCACCGCCTCCTCCGAGGCGGTGTCGGCGTCGGTGACGAGGTCGATCCCTCCCTTGAAGGCGATCGTCCGGGTCTTCCCCCACCTCTCGAGGAGCACGGCTCCGCCCCTGCGCGCCGCCTCGGCGCAGCCCTCCATCAGCTCCCGCGTCTCCGTCACCTTGCGTCCCAGCCCTCTCCGCCGCGTTGGCGGGCCGGATGATAGCGGCTGCAACCCGCTCTGGCACCCCGGTTCACGAAGGCCGGGGTACACTGCGCGCCATGCTCTCGCGAATCTGGGCCATCCTACGGAGCCTCTACCTCCTCATTATCGTCGGCTATGCCGTTTGGGCCGCGCCGTGGATGCCGGTATCGGCCGTGCGGCCGCTTGCCGAGCAGTATGACCGCTTGGCCTTCTCGCTCTCTCAGACACGGACGGCGCTCTGGCTCGCCGTGGCGTGGATTGCCCTCGAGGTGGTCATCGGCTGGCTGGTTGTCTGGAGAAACAGCCACGCCCATCAAGTGGATCTGAAGAGGGCGCTCAAGGAGGCGAAGGCCTCGCAACCCCAGCCTCCCGCGAACCCCATCGCCGGCGCCTGACGCTCGGAGGCGCCGACCGTGCTCGGGCTCCTGCGCCGCCTCGAGAGCGCGCTCCGGGGCCGGTTCCTGCCGGTCTTCTACGACCCGCGCTTCCGCTTCCCCATCTCGAGCATCGAGGCCTCGGCGGGCTTCGACCCGCGGCGCGCCGACTTCGCCGCGTGGTGGCTCCGGGCCTCCGGCCTGGTCGGGCGGCGCTGCTTCCGGACGCCGCGCCGCGCCACCTTCGAGGAGATGGGGCGCGTCCACACCCCCGAGCACCTGGAGTCGCTCTCGCGCCCCGAGTCGCTGGCGGCGATCTTCGGCGTCGATCCCTCCGACGTCCCTGCAGACGAGCTGCTCGACACGATCCGGCTGGCCACCGGCGCCACCATCGAGGCGGCGCGGCTCGCGCTCCGGATCCGGGGCCCTGCGCTCTGCCTCCTCGGCGGCTTCCACCACGCCGGCCCCGCGTCGGCCGGCGGCTTCTGCGCGGTGAACGACGTGGCCATCGCGCTCGCGGCGGTGCGCAACTTCGGCTTCCGCGGGCGCACGGTGGTCCTCGATCTCGACGCCCACCCGCCTGACGGGATCGCCGCCTGCCTCGCGTCGGATCCGCGCGTCTGGATCGGCTCCCTCTCGGGCTCGGACTGGGGCCGGCTCGACGGGGTCGACGAGACGGTCCTCCCCGAGGGGACGGGCGACGCGCCCTACCTGGAGGCCCTCCAGGCGCTGCTGAAGCGGATGCCGCGCGCCTCGCTCGCCTTCGTCGTCGCCGGCTGCGACGTCCTCGCGGGCGACAAGCTCGGCCGCCTGGGGCTCACGCTGGCAGGCGTGCGGCGGCGCGACCT
>JBAVTL010000293.1:0-3174 GCA_049696175.1 Anaeromyxobacteraceae bacterium | reverse complement strand
AGGCGGCCCGGGCCGGCCGGATCCTGATCGTGGACGACGAGCCCATCGTCGCGCGCGCCGCTGAGCGCGCGCTCGCCGGCCACGACGTCGTCATCGCGACGTCGGCCGCGGAGGCGCTCGGGCTCCTCGACGCCGGGGAGCACTTCGACGCGGTCCTCTGTGACCTGATGATGCCCCAGATGACCGGGATGGAGCTGCACGCGAGGGTCGCCGCCACCGACCCCGAGCTCGCGGCGCGGTTCGTCTTCATCACCGGCGGCGCCTTCACGGACGCCGCCGCGGAGTTCCTCCGCACGACCCGGAACGGCTGGCTCGAGAAGCCGTTCGATCCGCGCGGGCTCCGCGCGGCGATCGAGCGGGCGGTCGCTCCCCAGCCCCCGGCGAGCGCCTAGCCGACGATCGGGAGGCCGCGGCGGCGCGGGGGCTCGACGACGAGCTTGGGCGCGGCCGCCTTCGGCAGCCGGCGCGCGGGGCGGTTGGCGTCGCGCGCGACCACCCTCCCGACGACGTCGTAGTCCATCGCCTCGGTCACCTCGACGGTCACGATCTCGCCCGGCCAGGCGACGCCGTCGTTGACGTACGTGATCCCGTCGATCTCCGGCGCCTGCTGCGCGTGACGGCCGGCGAGCAGGTGCTCGGTCTCCTCGGCGCGCCCCTCGACGAGCACCTCGATCCGGCGTCCGATCATCGCCCGCTGCTGCTTGCGGGAGATCGCCCGCTGCGCCCGCATGATCCGGTCGAAGCGGGCGCGCTTCGTCTTCGCGGCGATCTGCCCCTTCAGCGCCGCGGCGGTCGTCCCCTCCTCGGGCGAGTACTCGAAGACGCCGAGCCGCTCGAACTCCTGCTCCTTCACGAAGGAGAGGAGGCCGCGGAAGTCGGCCTCCGTCTCGCCGGGGAGGCCGACGATGAGCGAGGTGCGGAGCGCGACGCCGGGCACGCGCCTCCGCAGCTTGTCGAGCAGCGCGCGCATCGACTTCGCGGAGCCGCCGCGCCGCATCGCCTTCAGCAGCCGGTCGGAGGAGTGCTGGAGCGGCATGTCGAGGTACTTCACGATCTTCGGCTCGGAGGCGATGACCTCGACCAGCGCGTCGGGGAAGGTGCGCGGGTAGGCGTAGTGGAGCCGGAGCCAGCGGATCCCCTCGACGGCCGCGAGCCTCGGGAGGAGATCGTGGAGCCGGACCTTCCCTCCTGGAAGGTCCTCGCCGTACGCGGTCAGGTCCTGCGCCACGAGCGACAGCTCCACCGTCCCCTGGGAGGCGAGCCGCTCGGCCTCCTCGACGAGGTCGGCCACCGGCCGCGAGCGCTGGGGGCCGCGGAGCCTGGGGATGATGCAGAAGGCGCAGGTCCGGTCGCACCCCTCGCTCACCTTGAGGTAGGCGGTGTGCGAGGGCATCGAGTTGACGCGCGGGCTCGCGGCGGTCTGCAGGAAGTCCGGATCCGGGATCACGAGCCGCTTCGCCTGGGCGTCGCGCACCACCCTCGCGATCTCGCCGTACGCGCCGGTCCCGAGGAAGTGGTCCACCTCGGGGAGCGCCTTCGCCAGCTCCTCGCCGTGGCGCTGCACGAGGCAGCCGGCGACGACCAGCTTCCTGCAGCGGCCGGCCTGCTTCTGCGCCGCCAGCTCGACGATGGCGTCGACCGACTCCTCCTTGGCGTCGCCGATGAAGCCGCAGGTGTTGACCACGATGACGTCGGCCTTCGACGGATCGGCCTCGAAGCGGAAGCCGGACTCGACGAGGGCGCCGAGCATCACCTCGCTGTCGACGCGGTTCTTCGGGCAGCCGAGGGTGTGCAGGTAGACGCGGGTCGTCACGGGTTGGCGGATCTAGCAGCCGGGGGGGGGCAGCGCAATGCGGCCTAGGGGCGGGGGTCCGTAAGGGAGCGGAGTCAGGGCGCTTTCCCCGGCCGGGGCGGTGCGCGCGCGCGTCTAGGGTGTTTTCCGGAGGGCGTGTAGGGAATCAAAGCGGCGCGATCCCTCACTACTCCCAATTTCGGCCGAGGCCGGGAAGAGAGAGATTGCGATCAAGAAAGGGACACAACCACCATGACCAAGTTCGAGAGCAACGCGGCAGTGAAGAGCGGGTACTACTTCAACCCGGTGACCATGAGCCTCGTGCCGGTCGCCCGCGACGGCGAGCGGCTCCCCAACGAGAAGGGGACCTGGATCGCCATCCCGACCTTCGCCGCCCTCGCGCTCGTGCCGGTCCTCGGCGGGCTCTTCGCCTTCTTCCTCCCTGCGATCGGCTTCCTCCTCGCGGCCGAGGCGGGCGGCAAGAAGCTGGTCGGCGCGCTGCGCGGCGGCGCGGGCGAGCTGGCGGCCACGATGGCCCCTGGCATGGTGCCCGGCGAAGCGCACCTGACCGGCAAGGGTGCGGACAAGGACGCGAAGGCCGGGGAGGCGGCCGCCACCGAGGCGGCGCGGCTCGGGAAGCTGGAGCAGGAGATTCACGAGAAGCGGAAGTAGCTCGGGTTGCCCCCTCACCCCGACCCTCTCCCCGCTGGGGGAGAGGGGGAGAGACGGACGGTGGGGGAACGTGGAGCGAGAAGGAGGACGTCATGACCAGCTACGTCGGCGGTATGAAGGTCGGTGGCGGTTACTACTGGAACCCCAGGACGTGGGAGGTGCACACGCTGCCCTCCGCGGGCGGCGTGCTCCCGGGCTCCGAGCGGGCCCACTTCGCCCGGATCCCGTTCCCGCTCCTCTTCGTCCTGGTCCCGGTCCTCGGCGCGCTCTTCCTGGTGTTCCTGCCGGTCATCGGGTTCGCGCTCCTCGGCCACGCGCTCGTCAAGCGCGTCGTCGGTGGCGTGAAGACCGGCGCGGAGGAGCTCGCGACCAACGTCACCCCGGGCTGGGCGCCCGGCGCGGCCCACTTCACCGGGAAGCCCGGTGAGGAGAAGAAGGGCGAGGGCGAGGCGAAGAGCGCTCCCGAGCTGGAGAGGCTGGCGAGGGAGATCGACGAGAAGCGTAAGTAGACGACGGGGCGGTGGGGGACACGATGACCTGGCGTGAGCGCAGCGCGGCGGTGAAGAACGGAGACTTCAGGAAGCTCCTGGAGGCCTTCTCGGTGGGGGCGGGCGACCTCGCAGCGACGATGGCGCCGGGGCTCACGCCAGGCGAGGCCCACCTCGCCGGGACTGCGGCGGCCACGCTGCGTGCCGCGGAGGCCGTCGATC
>JBAVTL010000292.1:0-6101 GCA_049696175.1 Anaeromyxobacteraceae bacterium | reverse complement strand
GCTCGGCGAGGGCGAGCCGCACGCGACGGTTGGACTCGGCCATCCGGGCGGCGGCGCAGCCGCCCAGCGCGAGGATCAGCGACGTGGCGAGGACGGTCAGCGGTCTCATGGGGGCCTCATGACGAAGTTGATCGCGATGTTCACGATCGCCGGTCCGGTGAGCACGACCAGGAGGGCGGGGAGGAAGCAGACCACCAGCGGGATGGTCATCTTCACGCTCAGCACCGCCGCCCGCTCCTCCGCCTTCTGCATGCGCCGCACGCGCATGCCCTCGGCCTGGACGCGCAGCGCCACTGCCACGCTCGTGCCGAACAGGTCCGTCTGGGTCAGCGTGGCCGCGAGCGTCTTGAGGTCCTGGACGCCGGTCCGGTCGGCGAGCCGGCGGAAGGCGTCGGTGCGCGGGACGCCGGCCTTCACCTCCAGGAAGGTGAGCCCCAGCTCCTCGGCGAGCAGCCGGTGGGCGAGCACGATCTCGCCCGCCACGCGCTGGATCGCGGAGTCGAGCCCCAGCCCGGCCTCGACGCAGGTGACCAGGAGGTCGAGCGCGTCGGGGAGCCCGCGGCTGACCGCCTTCCGCCGATCCTGCACGCGGGCGTGGAGCCAGAGGTTGGGCAGGAAGAGCCCCGCGGCGGCGGCGCCGAGCACCCAGGCCGCGAGCATCGGGAGCGGCTGCAGGCGCACGGCGTTCGCCCAGAGGACCGCGGCCAGGCAGGCCACGGCCGCGATGACCCTGGAGGCGAGGAAGACCTGGACCGCCTGGGGTCCCCGGAAGCCGGCCTGGGAGAGCGCGGCCCGGAGGGCGTGAAGCTCGCCTTCGCCGACGGGCTTCGCCAGCTTCGCGAGCGGCGAGAGGCCGTGCGCCAGGAGCTGGGCCACGGCGTCCTCGTGCTCGACCAGCTCCGGGAGGTCGGGAGAGGGGGCGAGGCGCCGGCGGCGCTGGCGCGCCAGGCCGCCGGCCGTGCCCACGATCGAGTAGAGCATCCCGAGCGCGGCGCCGAGCGACAGCACGAAGCCGGTCGCGACCACCATGGCCATTCCGTCCAGCTGCATGGCCCCTCCCTAGAAGTCGAACCGCGTCAGACGCTGGAACCAGACGACGCCGACGACCCAGGCGCACAGCCCGAACGCGAGGATGGAGCGCCCCATCGGGTTGTCCACGAGCCGCACCATGTAGCTGGGCTGGGAGACGACGAGGAACAGCGCCATGGCGAGCGGCATGAGGCTCACGATCAGCGCGGAGATCCGCGCCTCGGCCGTCAGGGCGCGCAGCCTCCCGAAGAACCGGTAGCGCTCCCGCACCGTGTGGGCGATGCCGTCCAGGATCTCGGCCAGGTTGCCGCCGGTCTCCTTCTGGATGACGGTGGAGACGGCGAAGATCTTGATGTCGCCGTTGGACGGGGCGCGGGCCGCCATCTCGCGCACCGCCCGCTCGAGCGGCATGCCGAGCCGCTGCTCCTCGTACGCGCGGGCGAACTCGATCGCGATCGGCTCGGGCAGCTCGCTCGCGACGAGCTGGAAGGCCGACGTGATCGCGTGGCCCGCGCGGAGCGAGCGCGCCATCATGTCCACGGCCTCGGGCAGCTGCTCGGAGAGCGCGCGGGCCCGGCGCTCGCGGGAGAGCCGGAGCACGATCCACGGGGCGCCGAGCCCGGCGGCGGCCAGCAGGGCGCCCGCGGCGATCCCCAGCCAGAAGGCCGTCAGCCCGCCCGCGACCGTCCCGAGGAGCGAGAAGGTGAGCAGCTGCGCGACGGTCATCCTGGAGTCGGCCTGCTCGAGCAGGTGCTCGACGCGGCGGGCCCAGGGCTGCGCGGAGAGCCAGCCGTCGAGCGCGGCGATGCTCGCGAAGCGCCCCTGGCGGAGGAGCGTGGACGAGAGCGGGCTCGCGCCTCCGTCGGCGCGCAGCCGCCGGCGCAGCTCGCCGCCCCGCCGCTCCCGGAGGTAGCGCAGCGCGTAGTAGGCCGCCTCGAGCATCCCGAGGAGGGCCAGGCTGACGAGGACGATGAAGACGTTGCGCATCGCCGCCTCCTAGCTCGCGAGCCCGACCAGGGCCGCAGGGTCCACGCCCGCGCGCTCGATGTTCTCCATGACCTTCGGCCGGATCCCCGTGGGCGCGAACTCGCCGAGGATCCGCCCCTGCGCGTCCACGCCACGCTGGGTGAAGCGGAAGATCTCCTGCATCACGACGGTGGAGCCCTCGGTGCCGGTGATCTCGGACACGCCGAGGAGGCGGCGCCGGCCGTCCGACCCGCGCCCCAGCTGCACGACGAGGTGGATCGCGCGCGCGATGGTCTGCCGGATCGAGACGTCCGACAGTGGCACGCCGCTCATGCCCACCATGGCCTCTAGGCGCGAGAGCGCGTCGCGGGTGGTGTTGGCGTGGATGGTCGTCATCGAGCCCTCGTGGCCGGTGTTCATCGCCTGCAGCATGTCGAGGACCTCGTCGCTCCGGACCTCGCCGACGATGATCCGATCCGGGCGCATGCGCAGGCTGTTGCGCACGAGATCCCTCGCCAGGATGGCCCCCTGTCCCTCGATGTTCGCCGGGCGCGTCTCGAGCCGCACGACGTGGCGCTGCTGGAGCTGGAGCTCGGCCGAGTCCTCGATCGTGACGATGCGCTCGGTCTCGGGGACGAACGCGGAGAGCGCGTTCAGCATCGTGGTCTTGCCGCTGCCCGTGCCGCCGCTGATGAGGATGTTGAGCTTCGCCTTCACGCACGCGGCGAGGAAGGCCATCGCCTCGACGCTCGCGGTCCCGATGGCGACGAGGTCCTTGGCCTTCAGCGGCGTGACCCCGAAGCGGCGGATCGAGAGCACCGGGCCGTCGATGGCGAGCGGCGGGATGATGGCGTTGACGCGGGAGCCGTCGGGGAGGCGGGCGTCCACCATCGGCGAGGTCTCGTCCACGCGCCGCCCCACCCGCGAGACGATGCGGTTGACGATGCGCAGCACGTGGTCGTTGTCGGCGAACCGGATCGGGGTCAGCTCGAGCTTGCCGTGCCGCTCCACGTAGACGGTGGAGTAGGTGTTCACCAGGATGTCCGAGATGCTCCCGTCGCGCAGCAGGGGCTCGATGGGGCCGAGCCCCGTGAGCTCGTCGAGCAGCTCCTGGATCATCTGCTCCCGCTCACCCTGGTTGAGCGGGACGTTGGCCGTCACCAGCGTGCTGCCGAGGATGGTCCTGAGCTGCTCGCGGAGCTGGTCCGCGCTGAGCTTGTCCAGGTTCTTGAGGTCGAGGCTGTCGACGACCCGGCGGTGCAGCTCCGTCTTCAGGTCGTGGAAGGCCTGCGTCCCGAGGGTGGCCGGCGGCGCGCCCTCGGGGACGCCGTCGCCGCCGCTCGCGCGCTGGCGCAGCCGGTCGCTAAGCCCCATTGAAGGCCACCTTGGTCACGAAGAGCTTGCTGAAGAGCCCCTCCGGCTTGAGCACGCGCTCGCCGTCGTCGAGCCGGTCCGCGAGGGCGTCGAAGTCGCGGCAGATGGGCGCGCGCCTCGCCTCCTCCCAGGCGAGCACCCCGCGGTTGATGGCGTGGGTGAGGGTCTGGAAGTCGTTCTCGATCGTCGCCGACACCGGCAGCTGCAGCGTCTCCTCGATCACCTCACGGGTGATGTGGGAGCGCTTGTGGTAGCGGTTCACCGCCACGACGATCCGGCTCGCGTCGTAGCCGAGCTGGCGCAGCAGCGCGGCCCGGCGCTGGGCGCTGCGCACCGCCGGGACCTCCTGCGTCACGAGCAGGACGATGCGATCGGCGAGGTCCAGCGAGGCGAGCGCGACGTCGTCGAACCCGCGCAGCCCGTCGAGCACGATGTGGTCGTAGTGGTGGCGCAGGAAGCGCAGCACCCTGACCACCCCCTCGGGCCCCAGCCGCTCCGCGTCCACCACCTTGTCGCTCTGGGACAGCACCCAGACGCCGGAGGCGTGGCGGGGCACCGAGGAGTCGAGGAGCTCGCGATCGAGCCGGCGGTCGTTGGAGGCGACGTCGGCGAAGGTGTAGCTCCCCGAGACCTCGAGGAACGCGAGCGCGTCGCCGAGCTCGAGGTCCACGTCCGCGAGGCAGACCCGCTTGTCGCGGCGCTGCAGCCCCCCCGCGAGGTGGGTGGCGACCACCGTCGCGCCGACGCCGCCCTTCGCCGGGAAGACGGCGGTGATCGTGCCCAGGCGGACCGCCCCGGACGCCTCGAGGATCCCCTGGACAGTCTTCGCGACCAGCCGCTCCTCGCCGGGCACCAGGAACTCCCTGGCCCCGGCGCGCATCGCCGCCAGGATCAGCTCGGGATCCCGCTGGGGCGCGAAGGCCACGGTGGGCACCCCCGCCCCCGAGACCTCGGCGATCAGCTCGAGCGCCTCCGGCGGGCGCGCGCCGCAGAGCGAGACGACCGCCACCGCCGGACGCGCGCGCTGCAGCGAGGCGCGCGCCGACGCGACGTCGGTGAAGGCGCGCACCCCCTGCGGCTGCCCCAGGGTGGCGCCGAGCAACGTCTCCAGGGCCGGATTCACCGCCGCCAGCATGATCGGATACTTTTCCACGACGCCTCCGTGTCGCCTAGGGTGCAAAGCCGCCTGGCCCGGACGGCCCGCGCGGACGTTCCTTGCCGTCTCCCTCCGGCGCCGGACCTTCCTGCGCCCCGAGGAGGAAGAACGCGGCGCTCCCGGGATCGTTCTTCTCGTAGTCGGTCGGCAGCGCCGGCATGCGATGAGGCGGGAGCGGGCGGACGATCCGCGTCGTGATCACCACGAGCAGCTCCGACTCCTGGCGCTGGTACTTGCTCGACCGGAACAGCGCGCCGAGGATCGGCACGCTCCCCAGCAGCGGCACCTTGTCCACGGTCGAGCGGACCTTGTCGGAGAGGAGCCCGGCGATCGCGAAGCTCTGGCCGTCGCCCACGCGCACCGTCGTCTCTGCCTGGCGGGTGGTGAGGCCGGGGATGAACAGCCCGCCCGTCTGGACGCCGTTGTTGGGGTCGAGGTCGCTCACCTCGGTGGCGAGCTTGAGGTTCACCGTGCCCGCGTCGAGGACCGTGGGGGTGAAGGAGAGCTGGATGCCGAACTTCTTCCACTGGACGCTCGTCTGGCCGAGCGCGCTGGAGATGGGGATGGGGATCTCCCCGCCGGCCAGGAACTTCGCCTCCTGGCCGGTGAGCGCGACCAGCGTGGGCTCGGCCAGCACCTTGGCGAGGCCGTTCTCCTCGAGGAGCGAGAGCGTCACGTTGAAGGGGAAGGGCGAGCCGCTCCCGAAGAAGAGCTGGAAGGCCTCGCCGAACGGCTGGGTGGGGAAGTACGGCGACTGGCCGGGCGGCAGGCCGGTGGACGGCACCCCGAGATCGCCGCGGAGGAAGTTGCCGAGGGTGTTCTTCGGGCCGATCTGGCCTCCCACGTTCGACCCGTCCTTGGAGGTCCCGAAGAGGTTGACGCCGATCGCCTTGATGCCGCCGCGGGTCACCTCGGCGAAGCGGACCTCGAGCTGCACCTGGTGGTCACCGCTCACCGTGATGAGGTTCGCGACCTGCTTCGAGTGGAGGCGGGCCACCTCGGCCATCCGCTCCGGGACCCGCAGGTCCCCGACCTCGCCCGAGAGCACGACCAGCTCACCGGCGGCGGAGACGCTCACCTTCTCGACGGGGAAGAGCTCCCGGAGCTGCCTCCTGAGCGGCTCGACGCTGCGGGCCACCTGCAGGGCGATGACGAGCGGGTCGTTGTCGCGGTTCCAGAGCGTGAGGTCCGTGGTGCCGGGCCCCTTGGCGGTGAGGAGCAGCTGGGTCGGAGTGACCACCTTGAGATCGGCGACCCCCGGGTCGGCGACCGCGACGCGGGCGATCTGCTCGGAGAGGATGAGCAGCCGGTTCTGGCCCGCCTCGAGCGTCATCTCGCGCACCGCCCCGAGCTCCCGGTCGATGCGGAGCGCCGTGGCCGCGGGGACCGCGGGGGGCGTCGCCGGTGGCGCCCCGAGCGCCAGCGAGGTGAGCAGCGCGATGGCCGCGGTGGCGCTCATTGCCTGGCCTCCTTCTGGAAGTTCCGCTTCTCGAAGAGGTCGCCGCGCAGGATCTCCACCACCTCGCTGGGCTTCGCGGGCGGCGGCGCGACGACGACCCGCCGCGCGGGGCCGCGA
>JBAVTL010000291.1:0-5786 GCA_049696175.1 Anaeromyxobacteraceae bacterium | reverse complement strand
GTGCGGGACCAGCGGGTCGCCGCAGCCCGGGCAACGGAACGGCGCCCGCTCGCGCCTGCTTCGCTCGTCGAGCCGGCCGGCGGCGACCTTCCTGCCGTCCTTGTCGAGCGCCCAGGTGAGCTGGACGGTGCTCGCCCGGAGCGCCCTGCGCGAGCCACCCTCCTCGCTGACACGCTTCAGATGTTTGACGGGCGAGCCTCGGCGCACCCGCCCAGCTTAGACCAGGGCGCCTCGAAGGTCCCTCCGAGCCAGCACTTCGGGTTAGCATCGCGCCCCATGCCCACCGAGACCTTCGTCGCCAGCCGCTGGACCCGCGGGAACTTCCTCTTCCCCACCGTCATCGAGGTGAACGACACCGCCGTCGTCCGCAAGAAGCGGAGCTGGTTCTCGGTGGACGAGATGAGCATCCACCTCCAGCGCGTGGCCTCGGTGCGGATCGACACCGGCATCCTCTGGTCGGACATCCTGATCGAGAGCACGGGCGGCAGCGATCCGCTCGCGAGCCACGGTCACCGCAAGGAGGACGCGCTCCGGATCCGGAGCCTCGTGGAGGCGGTCCAGGCGCGCCACCTGCCCGCGGCCAGCGACCCTGCCCCGACCCGCGCATGCCCGTTCTGCGCCGAGACCATCAAGGCGGCGGCGAAGGTGTGCCGCTTCTGCGGCCGCGAGCTGGACGCGGCCAGCTGAGGCGCGGTCGAAGTCGCGCTGGACGACTGACGACTATTGAATGATCCCCGTCGAGGCGGTCAGCTTGTCGACGAGGGGCTGCATGTCGCTCACCGCGACGCCGGACAGGTTCATGGGGGAGCCGACGAACGTGCCCATGGCCGTGGCCAGGCCGCTGGTGCCCGCGGTCGGCTGCATCATGGTTCCGCCGCCCATCATCCCACCGCCCGTCCCCATCATGGTGATGCCGGTGGCGCCCATCATGCCGTTCATCACGCCGTCGGAGGCGTCGTCCATCATGGCCGTCACGATGCCCGAGGACGAAGTGGTCATTCCGACGGCCTTCGCGTACTGGGACATGGCGGCGATCGACATCCCGTAGTTCCTCGTGTCCTGGGTCGCGGTGGTCCCGGAGCCCGTGATCGTCGGGTCCATCGGCGACGTCCCGAGGATGTCGCCGACCATGAAGTAGCTGCCCACCGCGGTGTTCGCCGACGCGACGTTCGCGGAGGTCATCCCGCCTGCCATGTGCTGGGCGCGGGCCTGGGCCATCGACGTGAGAGGCGTGACCTGTACGCCGGCCGTCGTCGAGCCTGCCGTGACGGAAGGAACGCAGCTCGTCAGCACGTCACCCGCCTGCATCGTCATCGTGGTCCCAGTGGCCGGATCCTTGAACGACCCGCCGGTCATCTGCAGCATGACGGTCCCCGCGTAGGTCCCGAGCGGCACGCTGAAGCTGCCCGACGCATCCGTGGGCGCGCTGCCGAGCTGCGCGCCCATCGCGCCACCCACGACGGCGTACGCGACGACCGTGGCGCCGCCGACCGGCCCGATCATGCCGGTTCCCGAGAGCATCCCCGTCGTGGTCCCCGTGCCGCCCGGGAGCGTGCCGGCGGAGGCCGCGAGCATATCCACGAGCGGCTGCATTTCCGTCATCGTCACGCCGGACTTGTTGAACGAGGAGCCCACGAAGGTGGTCATCGACGTGGCCAGCCCCGTCGTCCCCGCCGTCGCCTGCATCATCGTCCCGCCCATCATCCCGCCGCCCATTGGAATGGAGGCGGCGCCCATCTTGCCGTCCATCACGCCATCCGAGGCGTCGTCCATCATCGCCGTGACGACGCCCGACGAGTACGGCATCCCGAGGGAGGCCGCGTACTGGGACATCGCGGCGATGGCCATCCCGTAGTTCTTCGCCTCCTGGCTCGCAGCCGTCCCCGCACCGACCATCGTCGGGTTCATGGGGACGGTGTGCAGGATGTCGCCGACGGAGAAGTAGGCGCCGATGGCGGCGTTGGCCGTGGTGATGTTGGCCGGCGTGATGCCGCCGGTCATGTGGTGCACTCGCGCGTGTGCCATCGAGGTGAGCGGCGTGACCTGGACACCCACGAGCGTCGACCCTGCCGCGACCGAGGGGATGGCGCTCGCCATCACGTCCCCGACCTGCATGGGCATGACGCTGCCCGTCGCCTCGTCGGTGTAGCTGCCGCCGCTCGCCTGGAGCATCAGCGGCCCGGTGTAGTCGCCGATGGTGATCGAGAAGTTGCCGGAAGTGTCCGTGGTGCCGCCTCCGACCTGCGCCCCCATCGTCCCGCCGGTGATGGCGAACGCGGTGACGGTTGCGCCACCGACTGGCCCCTTCACGACCGTGCCGCTGACGGTGCCGGCCGTTGCCGGGCTGGTGCCGCCGCCTCCACCGCCGCAAGCGGAGAGGTAGAGGATGGAACCCAACAGCGCTGCTGCAGTCGTGTTTCGCGTGGTCATGCTCACAGGTAAACCTCTCAGGGGGCAGGCAACAGCCCGGGTGCAGGCCTCGAAGCCTTAGTGGCGGGGCATGACCGGAGCAACCCGGACCGCGGGAAGCCCCCCTTTTCCACGGCGCGCCCACGTTGGGGCTGCCAGACTTCAGGGTGGTGGCGGGAGCTGCCCGCCACGCTCAGGGAGGCATCATGGCGCTCGAACCCGGCAGGAAGGCACCAGACTTCACGCTCACCGACGACGGCGGGAAGGCTGTCGCGCTCGCCGACTTCAAGGGTAAGCGCGTCGTCCTCTTCTTCTTCCCCAAGGCCGACACCCCCGGTTGAACGCAGGAGGCCTGCGACTTCCGTGACGAAGTCGACGCGTTCAGGAGGAAGAAGGTCGCCGTGCTCGGCATCTCCCGCGACACGCCTGCGGGGCTCGCCAGGTGGAAGGCGAAGTACGAGCTGCCCTTCCATCTCCTCTCCGATCCGGACCACGCCCTGCACGAGGCATACGGCGTCTGGCAGGAGAAGACCCTGTACGGGAAGAAGTCGATGGGGACGGTCCGGACCACCTTCGTGATCGGGCCCGACGGCAAGGTCGAGAGGGCGTTCGAGAAGGTGAAGGTGGAGGGCCATGTGGCCGAGGTGCTTGGTTCCCTGTAGAACGGCCCCTCATGCCCAAGAAGATCGGTAATCGGCCTCCCCGCCCCGACGTCGTCGACGCGCTCGTCCTCGAGATCCACGGGCTCGTTCGCGATCAGGGCTGGCTCGCCGACCGCGCGCTCGAGGTGGTCCTCCGGCGCGATCGGAAGCTCTGGGCCAACGAGCGGCGCGCGGTGGCCGAGTCGGTCTACGGCCTCGTGCGCTGGCAGGCGCAGCTCGAGTTCCTGCTCGGGCGCAGGCCCACGCTGGCGGAGCGCTACGCCGCCTGGCTCGTCCGCTTCACCGGCGCGGATCCGGACGAGGCGACCCGCCGGCTCGCCGTCACGAGGGGCGCCCTCGCCGGCCTGGAGGGCGGCGACGCGAGGATCGCGGCGATCGCCGACCCGGTGGAGCGGCTGGCGATCGAGGCCTCGCTCCCGCGCTGGATCGCGGCGCGGTTCGCGCGGGAGCTGGGGCTGGAGGAGGCCCGGGCGCTCGCGCTCTCGATGAACCAGCGGGCGCCGCTCACCGTCCGGACCAACCTCCTCGGCGGCGATCGCGACGCGCTGCGGGGGCGGCTGGCGGAGGAGGGGATGCAGTCCGAGCCGACCCGCTACTCGCCATGGGGGCTGGTGCTCGACGGCCACCAGAACGCCTTCTCGCTCCCGTCGTTCAGGGAGGGGCGCTTCGAGATCCAGGACGAGGGGAGCCAGCTCATCGCGCTCGCGTGCGGGGCGCGCCCCGGCTGGACGGTCGTGGACGCCTGCGCCGGCGCGGGCGGCAAGGCGCTCGCGCTCGCGATGGAGATGCACAACAAGGGCTCGCTCCACGCGCTCGACACGGACGAGGGGCGGCTCGAGGAGGCCAAGCGGCGCGCCCGCCGCGACCACGTCCACAACCTGCGCGCCCGCGTCATCGGCCCCGGGCCGGAGGCGGAGGGGCAGCTGGAGGACCTCGCTGGCAAGGCGCGGCTGGTCCTCGTGGACGCGCCGTGCTCGGGGCTCGGGACGCTGCGGAGGAAGCCGGACGCGCGGTGGCGGCTCGCCGAGGGGGACCCGGAGAAGTTCTCGCTCGTCCAGCGGACGCTGGTCGCCCGCTTCTCGAAGCTGCTCGCGCCCGGCGGGCGGCTCGTCTACGCGACCTGCGCCATCGGCCGGACCGAGAACGACGACGTCGCCGACTTCGCCGAGCACGAGCTCCCCCTCGACCCGGCGCCGCTCGCCCCGCTCCTCGGGGAGGAGCGTGCCGCGGCGCTCGGTGCGGAGGGGAACCGGCTGCGGCTCCTCCCGCACCGGCACGGAACGGACGGCTTCTTCGTCGCCGCCTTCGTCCGGCGCGCGTAGGAGCCCCGGCGGTCCTCCACGGCGAGGCCGCGTGCCGCTGAGCTACGGACGGCGTAGCCGCCGAAGTCTACGCTCGCCAGAGCGGCCCGATGACCGGGTCTGACCCGCGCCAAAGGCGGGATCGCGACGCCGTGGCGCTGATGTTGCTTCTCCCGCTCTCCGACTGCGATATGTTCAAAGCGCGGCGCCTACGGTCATCGAAGGCGACCGTCACACGGGAGCGACGGAATGAAGAGCGGCAAGCTGATCGTCATCGAGGGGATCTACGGATCCGGCAGGTTCGTCGTCCGCCTGGTGAACCAGCTGCGCGAGGCGCTGGCCGCAGAGGGGCGCGAGGCCTACGAGATCGACAGCCCGGACAGCGGGCGGGCCCAGCTGATGGGCGCCGGTGACCTCGACTCGAGCTGGCACTACGGCATCTTCAAGGCGGACTTCTTCTTCGCGCTCGCGTCCCGCGCCCGGGTCTGCTCGGTCATCCGCGACGAGATGAACGCCGGCAAGGTCGTCCTCTGCAAGAACTTCACGCTGGCGTCGATCGCCTACTCGACGCTCAAGGGGCACGACTGGTTCCGCGAGGACCTGAACATCCTCGAGGCGCGCGCCCGCGGCCGGGGGTTCGGCGGCACCATCAGCCCAGATCTCACCATCTTCGTGGACGTCCCGCCGGAGGTCGCCCTCAAGGAGCTCGGGGACCGGCTCAACGGCTTCTTCCGCCCCTCGGACCTCGCGCAGCAGCGGAAGATCTACCTCGACGAGCTCGCGCGGATGCCGAGCAACGAGGTGAAGATCCTGAGCTCCGAGCGGCACGAGGACATCAACCTCGCGGACGCGCTGGGCGCCATCAAGTCGGTCCTCTAGGGCTGCACCCGGCGACGAAGGAGAGGATCCGCTCGACGACCGCCGCCGGCGCCTCCAGCTGCGGAAGGTGGCCGGCGCCGGGGAGCGTCTCGAACCTCGGCGCGTTGTCGGTGTCGACGAGCCGGTCCATCGCGCAGCTGTCCGTTCCGGGGAGCCGATCCGCCTCTCCCCAGAGCATCATCACGGGGACGCGGGGCTCGTCCTCGGTGGCGCCGCCGCGGAGGATCGTCTGGGCGAGGACCCGCAGCTGCGGCGACTCACGCTGGACGACCAGGGCGCGGAGCTCCTCCGGCGCGCGCGACGGATCGGCGAAGGCGCGCGCGATGGCCGTCGGCCCGAAGATCCCGTTCCGGAGCGCGTGGCGGACGAAGGGGCGCGCGACGCCGAGCTTGAAGAACTGCCTGAGCAGCCACGGCTGGGGAGGCGGCGGACCGCCGTTCAGCAGGACGAGGCCGCGCGCGCACGCCCGCGCCGTCGTCGCGAGCTGCCATCCGACCGCGCCGCCGAAGCCGTTGCAGACCAGCCACGCTCGCTC
>JBAVTL010000290.1:0-9259 GCA_049696175.1 Anaeromyxobacteraceae bacterium | reverse complement strand
GGACCAGGCTTCGCCCCACGAAGCCGGTCGCTCCGGTCAGCGCGATGCGCACGGGCTCCCCGTCCGGCCGCGGCGCCTCAGCGCCGGACCAGCTCCCGCACCGTCGCCGCGACGTGCTCCCGCATCGGCTCGGTGAGGCCGGGATAGACGCCGAACCAGAACGACCGGTTCATGACCACGTCGGTGTTCGCCAGCTCCCCGACGACGCGGTAGGGGTTGGCGCGTCCGGCCGCCTTCGCCTCCTTCGCCAGCTCGGTCATCGCCGGCTGCCGGACGAGGTTCCCGGCGAAGAGCATCCGGGTCTGAATCTTCTTCGACTCCAGGTGACGCACCAGCTGGTCGCGGGTGAAGGGGGCGCCCTCCCGCACGGTGAGCAGGAAGCCGAACCACGACGGCTCGGAGCCCTCCGTCGCCTCGGGGAGCACCAGGACGTCCGAGAGGTCGCCGAGCGCCTCGCGGGAATACGCCCAGTTCTTCCGGCGGGCGGCCACGAACCCGTCGAGGCGCGCGAGCTGCGCGACGCCCACCGCCGCCTGCATGTCGGTGACCTTCAGGTTGTAGCCGAGGTGGCTGTAGACGTACTTGTGGTCGTACCCCTTCGGCAGGTCGCCCAGCTGCCACTCGAAGCGCCGCTTGCAGGTGTTGTCCACGCCCGACGGGCACCAGCAGTCGCGCCCCCAGTCGCGCAGCGACGTGAGCGCCCGCTCCAGCGTCGAGTCGCTCGTGAGGACCGCGCCGCCCTCCCCCATCGTCATGTGGTGAGGCGGGTAGAAGCTGAGCGTCGCGAGGTCGCCGTAGGTGCCGGTCTTCTTCCCGCGGTAGAGCGAGCCGGCGGCGTCGCAGTTGTCCTCGACCAGCCAGAGCCCGTGCCGATCGCAGAAGGCGCGGACCGCGCCGAGGTCGAACGGGTTGCCCAGGGTGTGGGCCACCATCACCGCCTTCGTCCGCGGCGAGCGCGCCTCCTCTAGCTTCGACACGTCGAGGTTGTAGGTCGGGAGCGTCACGTCCACGAAGACGGGGACCAGCCCGAGCTGGATCAGCGGCGCGACGGTCGTGGGGAACCCGGCCGCGACCGTGATCACCTCGTCGCCCGGGCGTAGCCGCCTGTCGCCGAGCAGGTGGCTCGTCAGCGTGGCGACCGCCAGGAGGTTGGCCGACGAGCCGGAGTTGACGAGGCGCGCCGTCGAGACGCCGTACCAGGCCGCCAGCTCGTCCTCGAGCCGAGCGTGCCAGCGCCCGCCGGTCAGCCAGAACTCGAGGCTGCTCTCGACGAGGTTGACCATCTCCTCCTCGCCGTAGACGCGCCCGGCGTAGCGGACGGGGCTCCGGCCCGGGACGAACGCGCCGCCGGTCTCGGCCTCGCGGCGCAGGGCCGCGATCTTCCGCACCCGCTCCAGGATCTCCTCGGCGAGCGCCAGCTCCTCTGCTTTCGGATCCATCACGACTCCATGTACTCGCGGATCTGCGTCACGGTGAGCGCGCGCAGCGCCTCGCCGCGGCTGCCGCCGTGGAAGGCGCGGTACCAGGCCACGGTCCGCGCGAAGGTCTCGTCGAAGCGCCAGCGGGGCAGCCAGCCGAGCCGCGCCTGCGCCTTCTCGATGCTGAGCCGGAGGAGCCCGGCCTCGTGCGGCGCAGACGGATCGTGCCGGTCTTCCCAGGCGCCGCTCCCCCATGCACGGATCATCGCCTCCACCACCTCGCGCACCGTCCGTGCGTCGTCCACGTGGGGGCCGAAGTTCCAGGGTTCGCAGAAGCGGGCGCGATCCTCGGTGCCCGCCCCCATGAGCCGCGCGCCGACGAGCAGGTAGCCCGAGAGCGGCTCGAGGACGTGCTGCCAGGGGCGGACGCCGTGCGGATTCCGGACGACGATCGGACGCCCCGCCGCGAGCGCCGCGACGCAGTCTGGCACGATCCGGTCCTTCGCCCAGTCACCGCCGCCCACGACGTTGCCGGCCCGCGCCGTCGCGACCGCCACGCCGTGCTGCGCGAGCTTCGCGGGGTGGAAGAAGCTGCGCCGCCAGCTCGCCGTCACGAGCTCCGCGGCCCCCTTCGACATCGAGTAGACGTCGTGCCCACCCATCGCCTCGTCCTCGCGGTAGCCGTAGAGCCACTCGCGGTTCTCGTAGCACTTGTCGCTCGTGACGACGACGACCGCGCAGGGGCGTGCCGCCCGCCTCACCGCCTCCAGGAGGTGGGCGGTGCCGACGACGTTGGTCGTGAGCGTCTCCAGCGGCTGCTCGTAGGAGAGCCGGACGAGCGGCTGGGCGGCGAGGTGGAAGACGACGTCCGGCTTCGCGTCCCGCAGCGCCGCCTCGAGCCGCGGCAGGTCGCGCAGGTCGGCGAAGACCGAGCGCACGCAGGCGCCCGCGACCCCGGCCTCCTCGAAGAGCGCCGGCCGCGTGTCTGGCGCGAGCGCGTAGCCGGTGACCTCCGCCCCCAGCTCCTTCAACCAAAGGGCGAGCCATCCCCCCTTGAAGCCGGTGTGGCCGGTGAGGAAGACCCGCTTGCCGGCGTAAGCGAGGCGCAGCTCGTCTGCGGTAGGGTGGCCCATCACCAGGTCTTCCAGGGCGCCTTCCCGGTCGCCCAGAGATCGTTCAGCATCCCGTACTCGCGGGAGGTGTCCATCGGCTGCCAGAAGCCGGTGTGCGGGAAGGCGACCAGCTGCCCGTCGGCGGCCAGGCGGCGCAGCGGCTCGCGCTCGAAGATCGTGGACGCCTTGTCCCCGAGGTAGTCCCAGATCCGGCGACCGTCGAGCACGAAGAAGCCGCCGTTGATGAACCCCTCGGTCGCCTGCGGCTTCTCGTTGAACTCGGTCACGCGCCCGCCATCGATCATCATCTCGCCGAAGCGCCCGGGCGGGCGCACCGCCGTGACCGTGGCCACCCTGCCGTGCTGCGCGTGGAAGGCGATCGACTCGCCGACGTCCACGTCAGAGACGCCGTCGCCGTAGGTGAGCAGGAAGGGCTCGTCCCCCTCGACGTACTTCCGGACCGCCGCGACCCGCCCCCCGGTCATCGTCTCCTCGCCCGTCTCGGCGAGCGTGACGCGCCAGTCCTCCTCGTCGTGGTGGCCGTTCAGCTCGACCGCGCCGTGCTGACCCAGCGTGACGGTAAGGTCCGACGTCATCGCCTTGTAGTTGAGGAAGAACTCCTTGATGAGCCAGCCCTTGTAGCCCAGGCAGAGGACGAAGTCCTTCACGCCGCACTGGGCGTACATCTTCATGATGTGCCAGACGATCGGCTTTCCACCGATCGGCAGCATCGGCTTCGGGAGCAGCTCGTTCGCGTCGCGGATGCGGGTTCCCTGCCCCCCGCAGAGGATGATGGCCTTCATCGTGACGTCATCCCTCCCTTTGATCTCTCGCCCGCGCCCTCAGAGGCCGCGGGCCTCGATGGTAGCGCGCAGCTCGGCGTTGTACGCATACGGGCTGTCGACCGCGTCGATTCGGATCGGCTCGTCGGCCTTCACAGGCTTGAGCAGCGCCTCGCCGTTCATCAGCTCCCGGCAGGAGATCTGCCCCTTCTGGAGCGGGTAGGCGAGGTAGACGTCCTGCTCGTAGCTCTCATTGGTCAGGACGTGGCCGGCGGCGAGGTCCCGCTTCGCGTAGACGCCTCGGATGTAGTTATCGAGGAAGTCGGTCTCCTCCTTGAGCGCCTTCTTGAGCTCCAGCCCCGGCGCTCCGCACATCTCCACCGCCTTCGTCCAGGCCTTGAACCAGGTGTCGATCTGCTCGGGAGTCGAGGAGTACGGAGAGATCTTCGTCCCGTCGGAGGTGATGTCGACGTGCCGCTCGAAGGTGCGTGCCCCCTTCGCGTACGCGATCTTGATGGACGAGCTCCAGTCACCGTTCTCGTGCGTGGAGAGGCCCACGACGTGGCCAGGGTAACGGTTCCGCAGGAAGTCGATCTGGTTCAACTCCATGTCGCGGTCGGCCGTCGGGTAGGTGGCGACGCAGTGGTTGATCGCGAGCGGGATGTTCCGGTTCTCGAAGAACTGGACCATGTCGTCCTGGTCCTTCAGCGACGAGCCTCCGTTCGAGACGATCACGGGGCGCTTGGTCTTCGCGATCTTCTCGAGCAGGATCCAGTCGTTGCTGTCGGCGCTCGCCACCTTGATGATCGGGAGGTTGAGCTCCATGCAGAGGTCCACCGACGCCTCGTCGAACGGCGTGGCCATCGGGATGAGCCCGGCCTCACGGATCGCCTTCACGAGCACGCCGTACTCCGCGTTGGTGAGCCGCGTCTCGGAGATGCGCCGGATGTACTTGATGTCCGTGCGCGCCCGGAAGTCCTTGTGGACGAAGGTGTCCAGGTCGCGGAACTGGAGCTTGATCGCCGCCCGGACGTTGTTGAAGCGGACGATGCGCGAGACCTCCTTCACGATCTCGAGTCCGCGCGCCAGCCTTCCCTGGTGGTTGTTGGTCATCTCCAGGACGAAGAGGTTCTCGAAGATGTTGCGGTTCATCGCGTTCTCCAGGTGAAAGTCACGGTGCTGCGCCCCCAGCCGCCAACGACAGGACGATCTCGCCCAGCTCGGACGCGAAGCGCTCGTCGTTCTCAACCCCGAGGAAGGCGAGCCGCCCGACCTCGGCCATCACCACCAGGTTCAGAGTGGACCCGGTGTTCTTCTTGTCACGTGACAGCGCGTCACGCAGCTGCCCCAGATCCAGCCGTCCGAGCGCCTCGCGCGCCCGATCGTCCACCACCCTGTCGACGAGCCGGAGCACCGCCGCGTGGGCGGCTGGGGACAGGATCCCCCGGTTCACGGCCACCTGGTTCACGATCGCCATCCCGAGGCAGATCGCCTTCCCGTGCGGGATCGCGAACCGGGAGAGGTTCTCGATGGCGTGGCCGATGGTGTGGCCGTAGTTCAGCGCGCGCCGCAGGTCCAGCTCGAACTCGTCACGCTCGATGATCGCCCGCTTCACGACGAGCGCGCCCCAGGTCAGCGCGCGGATCGACTCGAGCGAGGGGAGCCCGCCTGGCGCGGTGTCGATGGCGCGGGCGAACCGCTCCACGAAGAACGGGCCGCCAGTCAGGTGCAGCTTCAGGATCTCCCCGAGCCCGGACCGCAGCTCCTCCTCCGCCAGCGTCGAGAGGAAGGCGGGGTCCACCACGACGTCCCGCGGCGCCGAGAAGAGCGCCAGCTGGTTCTTGTACCGTCCGTGGTTCACGCCCGCCTTGGCGCCGATGCAGCTGTCGCACTGTGAGAGCAGCGTAGTCGGAAGGAAGGTCCAGGGGATGCCGCGCTTGAAGAGGAGCGCCGCGAAGCCGGCGATGTCCTGCACGATGCCGCCGCCCACGACCACGAGCGGATCGGTCTTCGTCATGCCGGCCTCGGCGAGCCAGTCCACGACCGGGATGACGCCCCCCGTGAGCGACTTCGTCTCCTCGCTCGCGCGGAGTAGCAGCCGTCGCGAAGGATCGAGCGCGAGGCCGGCGAGGTGCAGTTGGTGGACCCGCTCGTCGGCGAGGAGGCGGGCCTTCGGCCCCGACGCCAGCACCCGCCGGATCTCGTCGAGTGCGGCGCCGGGGCCCTGCCGGACGCGGTAGGGGCGCGGCACCGACGCGACCTCGAGCTCCGTGGCCGCGAGGTCGTCGGTCGAGACCCGGAAGGTGGTCTCCTGGATCTGGAAGGTGACGTCGCTCATCCGGGCTGGAACGCTCCGGCCGTGTATCCGCCGTCGGCCACGACGTTCTGTCCGGTGATGTAGCGGTTCGCCGGCCCGCACAGGAAGAAGGCCGCCTCGGCCATGTCGTCCGGCGTCCCGAGGCGCCGGAGGGCGGTCGCGGCGGCGAGGCCACGGACGGTCGCCTCGTCGTTGTTCCGGCGGGTGAGCGCCGTGTCGATGAAGCCGGGCGAGAGCGCGTTGACGAGGACGCCGCGCGGTCCCAGCTCCAGGGCGAGCGACCTCACCGCGCCGATCATCGCGTGCTTCGCCGTCGAGTAGGCGAGCCGCTTCTCTCGCGAGATCACGCCGTAGATCGACGAGATCCCCAGGACGTGCCCTCCGCCGCGGGCGTCGAAGCGTGGCGCGAGCAACTGGCAGATCCGGATGAAGGAGAGCGTGTTGACGCGGAAGGAGCGCTCGAGCTCCTCGACCGGCACGTCGGCGAGCGCCTTGGGGGTGTTGAACCCGGCGCAGTGAACGAACGCGTCGAAGCCTTCGGGCTGCGCGGCCACATAGCCAGGGATCGCGTCGACGCAGGACAGGTCGAGCTCAGCGCTGCGAGGAGCGACCACCGCGTAGCCTCCGCGCTCGAAGCGGGAGCGGATCGCCGCGCCGATCTCGCCGTGGCCGCCGGTGAGGAAGAGCCGCACGCCTCAGGCCTTCCAAGGTGGGATGAGGAGGTTCGACGCCAGCTCGGCCCGGTCGAGGAATGGCGCCATGTCCTCGAGCGGGGGCGAGACCATGGTCCCGTCCTCCAGGCGGCGTGAGGCCAGCTTCGGGGCGAACTGCTGACGGAGATCGAGCGCCACCTCGCAGAGGACCGGCGTCGTCTGCCGCAGGACGTCGCCGAGGACCGCCGGAAGGTCGGCGTGCGTGTCGACGCGCCTGAAGGCGAAGCCGAAGGTGTCGGCCACCTTCGCCCACTCCGGGAAGCCGAGCCGGCTCTCCAGCCCGCAGCCGACGACGTTGTCGGGGAAGTAGGCCTGCTGCGTCTGCCTGATCGAGTGGTAGCCCTCGTTGTTCAGGACGAAGAGCCGGACGGGCAGCGCGAGCGTCCGGATCGTCTGCAGGTCCTGCAGGTTCATCATGATGCTCCCGTCACCCGCGATGCAGACGACCGGCTCGCCACCGAGCCCGACCGCAGCGCCGATCGCGGCGGGGACGTCGTACCCCATCGCCGCGCACCCGGAGTTGGTGTAGAGCCGCTGCCCCTCCTTGAGGTGGGCCGCCTGGAAGGTGACGACGCAGGCGGTGCCGTCGCCGGTCACCACCTTCTGCCCCGCCGGGAGCTGACGGAACAGCTCCTCCACGAAGACGTAAGGGTTCACCTTCCCGTCGGCCGCCCGGTACTCTGGGAGCACGACGGGGTAGCGTCGGCGCCGCTCCAGGCACCAGGCGAGCCAGTCGCGCCACGCCGGCTTCACCGCCGGCTTCGGCAGCGCGCGCATCGCGTCGAAGAAGGACTGCAGCGAGGCGTGGATCGGGAGATCGATCGAGAGCGTGGGCTTCCTCAGCTCCCCGTCGTCCACGTCCACCATCACCTTGTACGCAGCGCGCGCGAACGCCTTCCAGTTGTAGCTGACCTGCCGCAGGTTGACGCGGCTGCCCAGCACTAGGAGGAAGTCCGAGTTCTGGACCGTGAAGTTGCCCGCGCGGTCGCCGATGATCCCGGGGCGGCCGGCGTAGAGCGGGTGCGCGTCCCAGAGCACGTCATGGGCGTTCCAGCCCGTGACCACAGGGATGCCGAGCGCCTCCACGAACGCGATGAACTCGGCGTGCTGGCCGGACGCGCGCACGCCGCCGCCGGCCATGACCACCGGGCGCTCAGCCTTCAGCAGCCGGGCGAGCAGCGCCTCGCAGCGCTCGCGAAGCTCCACGCCGGTGAGCGGCCTGGGGCCGTCCACGTCCGGCTCCGGAACCCACGCTGGGAGCTTCGCCGGCTCGACGAGCGCCCCCTGCACGTTCATCGGTATGTCGAGCCACACGGGCCCTGGCCGGCCCGTCGTCGCGAGGTGCCAGGCCTTCTCCAGGTGGATCCGGATGGCTTGCGGGTCCGTGACCATCTCGGCGTACTTGGTGACCGGCTTCACCACGCTGACGATGTCGATCTCCTGGTCGCCCAGCTGGCGCAGCGGGGCCGGGGAGCTTCGGATCGTCGTCTCCCACTTCACCTGGCCCGAGACGACGAACATCGCCTGCGAGTCCACGAAGGCGCCGTAGACGCCGGTGAGCGCGTTCGTGCCACCGGGGCCGGTGGTGACGTTGACCGCCGCAACCCGCCCGGTCATCCGGTGGTAGCTCTCGGCCGCCATCGCGCAGGCCTGCTCGTGATGACACGCGACGTACTGCATCCCCTCGCAGCGGCCGAATGCGTCGTTCAAGTGCATGGCGCCGCCGCCAGTGACGAGGAAGACGTGGCGCACGCCCTTCTGGACCAGGAAGGTGGCGATGTAGTCGGCAACGCGCATCGACATGCGACTCGATCTCCCAGTTTCAACAAAAGGCCGGCCATATTAGCCTACGCTTCGAGTCATGGCCAAGCCTCTCGACGCCGACCTCGATCCGCTCCTGCTCCCCGCCGTTGGCCCGTGGGAACGGCTCGAAGGTGCGCGGATCTTCGTCACGGGCGGCACCGGGTTCTTCGGCGCCTGGCTCCTCGAGTCCCTGCTTCGGGCCCACGATCGGCTGCGGCTCGGGCTCGCCGTGACGGTGCTCACCCGCGACCCGGAGGCCTTCCGCCGCGCCCGGCCGCACCTCGCGTCCCACGCCGCGCTGAGCCTCCGGCGCGGCGACGTGCTGACGCTGGAGCCGTTCGGCGGGGACTTCACCCACGTCCTCCACGCAGCCACCCCCGCGAGCGCCCGGATCAATGCCGACGCGCCGCGCCTCATGTTCGAGACCGTCGTGGAGGGAACCCGCCGCGTCCTCGAGGTGACGCGCCGCTGCGGCGCTCGGCGCTTCCTGCTCACCAGCTCCGGGGCGGTCTACGGCCGCCAACCGCCTGAGCTGTCGCACGTCCCGGAGGAGTACGCGGGCGCCCCCGACACCTGCTCCCCCGCGTCGGCGTACGGAGAGGGGAAGCGCGCCGCCGAGCTCCTCTGCGCGATGGCCGCGCGTGCGCACGGCTTCGACGCCATCATCGCCCGCTGCTTCGCCTTCTCCGGGCCGTACCTCCCGCTGGACGAGCACTTCGCCATCGGCAACTTCGTGCGCGACGCGCTGGCGGGCGGCCCCATCCGCGTCGGTGGCGACGGGACTCCGCGCCGCTCGTATCTCTACGGCGCCGACCTCGCCTACTGGCTCTGGTCGCTCCTCGCGCGCGGCGAGAGCGCGCGCCCGTACAACGTGGGCTCCGAGCGCGAGGTGTCGATCGCCGAGTTGGCAGAGACGGTGGCGAGCGTGCTCGGCGTCGCGCGCGGCGTGGAGATCGCGAAGGCGCCCGATCCACGACGGACACCCGAGCGTTACGTCCCGTCCACTCGCCGGATCCGTGAAGAGCTGGGGCTCACGGAGACCGTGCCCCTGGAGGTCGCCATCCGCAGGATGGCGGACTCAGCCGGAGGGCGCTGACGCCGCGCGCGGCAGCGC
>JBAVTL010000289.1:0-13016 GCA_049696175.1 Anaeromyxobacteraceae bacterium | reverse complement strand
GAGGAGAGCTTCGCGCCGGCCTTCGCGGCGAGCGCCCCGCGCACGGAGCTCGCGGAGGAGGCGCGCGGGCACGCCTAGGGCGGTCGGCGCGCCCCCCTCGGCCTTACTTCCTCTTCCGCGCCTTCTTCCGAGCCTGGCGCTCCTGCTTCCGCTTCTTCTTGCGCGCGTCGCGCTCCTTCGCGCTCTCGAGCGCCACCGGCTCCTGGCTCATCCCCATCATCCGGGCGCGGGCCATCATCGCGGGTGACATCGGGGGGGTGTAGCCCTTGGGCAGGCCGGCGGCGCGGGCCATCGCCTTCGCGTCCATCCCGCCGCCCATGGCCTCGTCGAAGCCAGCGGCGTCGGCGCCGAGCACGTCCTCCATCCCCTTGCCCTGCAGCTGCCGGAGCGCGGAGAGCTGCTTCATGCCGGGGAGGCGCGAGAGGAGGCCTGGGGCGCTGCCCACCTGCTTCATCACGCCGCGCATCGCGTTGTACTGCTTCAGCAGATCCCGGACGTCCTTCTCGGTGCGGCCGGAGCCCTTCGCGATCCGCTTGATCCGCAGGTCGTGGATCGAGTCGGGGCGCTGGCGCTCGGACTTCGTCATCGAGTCGACGATCGCGACGACCTTGCCGAGCTGCCTGTCGTCGAACTGGAAGCCTTCGGGCAGGTCCCCGAAGATCGGGAACTTCTCCATCAGCTCGCCGAGCGGCCCCATCTTCCGGACCAGCCGGATCTGCTCGACGAAGTCCTCCAGCGTGAAGTCGCCGGAGAGGATCTTCTTGGCGTCGGCCTCCGCCTTCTCCTCGTCGACGTGCTGCTCGAAGTCCTTCACCAGCCCGACGATGTCGCCGAAGCCGAGGATCCGGCTCGCGAGCCCCTCGGGGCGGAACTCCTCGAGCTTGTCGAGGGTCTCGCCCATGCCGAGGAACTTGATCGGCTTGCCGGTCATCTCCTTGATGGAGAGGGCCGCGCCGCCGCGGGCGTCGCCGTCGAGCTTGGTGAGGATGAAGCCGTCGAGCGAGAGGCGCCGGTCGAACTCGGCCGCGGTCTTGACCGCGTCCTGGCCGATCATGGCGTCGGCGACGAGGAGGATGTTCTCCGGGCGGACCGCCGCCTTGATCTGCTCGAGCTCGACCATCAGCGCGTCGTCGATGGCGAGCCGGCCGGCGGTGTCGTAGATGACGACGGTGGCCTTCTCCCTGTTGGCGACGTCGAACGCCCGCCGGCAGAGCTCGGGCGGCGCCACGCCGGCCTCGTGGAAGACCGGGACGCCCAGCTTCTCGCCGAGCACCTTGAGCTGCGCCACTGCGGCCGGGCGGTAGATGTCGGCCGCGACGAGGAGGGGCTTCTTGCCCTCCTTGAGCAGCTTGTTGGCGAGCTTGCCGGCCGTGGTCGTCTTGCCGGAGCCCTGGAGGCCGACCATCATGATCCCAGTCGGCCGGCCGCGCTCCTGGGCGTAGCGGAGCGACGTGTCGACGGGGCCCATCAGGGCCTCGAGCTCGTCGTGGCAGATCTTGACGAAGCGGTCCTGGGCCGTGATCTCCACGGTCCCCTTCGCCGTCTTCACCTTCGTCTCGACGACCTCGCCGACCGCCTTCTCGCGGACGCGGGCGACGAAGCGCTTCACGACGTCGAAGGAGACGTCCGCCTCGAGGAGGGAGACGCGGATGTCGCGGAGCGCCTCGTCGACCACCTCGACGGTGATCTCCGTACGCCCCTTCAGCTTGTTTCGCGCGGCCTTGAAGCCCTTTGAGATGGTCTCGAGCACGGTATTCGGGAGCCTCCGGGAGCCGCGCTTATAGCACGCTCGCGCCGGCGGGCGCGGTCCCCGGCGGCCCGGGATCGGGGAGGAGTGGGGCCCCCCGGGGTCGAACCGGGACTCCCTCGCGGGAAGCGGATTTTAAGTCCACCGCGTCTGCCAGTTTCGCCAGGGCCCCGGCGCAGCGGCGGTATCCTACTATGGAGGGCACATGCGCTACCGCATCTCGATCCCCGAACCGCACGCACACCTCGTCCGCGTCGTCCTCGAGGTCCGCCGTCCCGGCGACGGGCTCGAGTGCGTCTTCCCCGTCTGGACGCCCGGCAGCTACCTGGTGCGCGAGTTCGCCCGCCACGTCGAGGGGTTCACGGCGGAGGACGGGGCGGGGCGCCCGCTCCGCGTGGACCGGCTCGACAAGCACCGGTTCCGGATCGCCGCGCAGGGCGCCGAGCGCGTGGTGATCCGCTACGCCGTCTACGCCAACGACCTCTCGGTCCGGACGAGCCACGTCGACGGGACGCACGCGTTCATCAACGGCGCCAACGTCTTCTGCTACGTGCCGGGGCGGCAGTGGGAGCGGCACGAGCTGGAGGTGGTGCCACCGGCCGGCTGGCACGTCTCGACCGCGCTCGACGGCGGGCCGCAGGCGTTCACGGCGCGTGACTACGACGAGCTGGCCGACTCGCCGCTCGAGATCGGCACGCACCAGCTCGCGCGGTTCGAGGCGCTTGGGAAGGCGCACGAGCTCGCGCTCTGGGGGCGCGGCAACGTCGACGTGGACCGGCTGGTCGCGGACGCGAAGCGGATCGTCGAGGCCGCCGCCGGGTTGATGGGCGGGCTGCCGTACGAGCGCTACCTCTTCATCGTCCACCTCGTGGACCGGCGGCGGGGCGGCCTCGAGCACGAGCGCTCGACGGCCCTCCAGGTGGGCCGGATGTCCTTCTTCCCGCGCAAGGCCTACGAGGAGACGCTGGCGCTCATCGCGCACGAGTTCTTCCACCTCTGGAACGTGAAGCGGCTGCGGCCGGCGGCGTTCCGGCCGTTCGACTACGGGCGGGAGCAGTACACGCGGCTGCTCTGGTGGTTCGAGGGGGCGACGAGCCACTACGAGAACGTGATCCTGGCGCGGGCAGGCATCCTCTCCCCGCGGCGCTGGCTCGCGCAGCTCGGCCGAGCCTTCACGCAGCTCGAGCGGACACCAGGGGCGGGGAAGATGGGGCTGGAGGAGGCGAGCCTTACCGCGTGGGTGAAGTACTACCGGCCGGACGAGAACTCGAACAACAGCGCGGTGAGCTACTACCTCAAGGGCGAGCTGGTGGCCTTCGCGCTCGACCTCCAGCTGCGCAAGGCCGGTCACTCCCTCGACGACCTGCTGCGGCTGCTCTACGCGAGCCACGTGGAGGGGGGCGTCCCAGAGGACGGCGTCGAGCGCGCCGCCGCGGAGCTGCTCGGCGAGCCGCTCGCGCGGGCGTTCTTCGAACGTTACGTACGCGGAACCGAGCCGCTCGAGCCGTGGCTGGATGAAGTCGGCCTCGCGCTCCGGCGGCGCGTGGCAGCGGGCTTCGACGACAAGGGGGGCGCGCCTGCGCGGCCGGCCGACGGGGACGCGGCGGCGACGCCTGGCTGGCTCGGCGCGACGCTCACTCCAGGGCCGAGGCTGGACGTGGCGTGGGTGGCGGAGGGGAGCCCCGCGCACCGCGCCGGGCTCTACGCCGGGGACGAGATCGTCGCGGAGGACGGGTTCCGCGCGGATCGGGCCGGGCTCTGGGACCGGCTGTGCGAGCGGGGACCGGGCGGGCGCCTGCGCCTCACGGTCTTCCGGCGGGACGAGCTGGTCGAGCTGGAGGTGGCGCTCGGTCAGCCGCCCGAGGACACGATCTGGCTGGAGCCCGTGGCCGACCCCACGCCGGCGCAGCGCGCGGCCTTCGCCGCGTGGGCGGGAAACCCGCTTCCGCGCGAGATATAACCCCGCCATGCCCTTCGACCAGTCGATCTACGCCGCGCGGCGCGCCAGGGTCTTCGAGGAGATGGAGAAGCGGGGCGGCGGCGTGATGCTGCTGCCCGCCGCGGAGGAGAGGCGGCGGAACGCCGACAACGAGTACGTGTTCCGGCAGGACTCCGACTACGCGTGGGCCGTCGGGCTCGAGGAGCCGCAGGGCTGCGCGATCCTCGTCGCCCGCGGCGGCCTGCGGAAGCTCGTCCTCTTCGTCCGGCCGAAGGACAAGGAGAAGGAGATCTGGACCGGGATCCGCGAGGGTGTCGAGGGCGCGAAGGAGCGCTGGGGGGCCGACGAGGCCTTCACCGTCGCGGAGCTGGAGGGGAGGCTCTCCGAGCAGCTCGAGAACGCGCCGACGCTCTGGTGGCGGCTGGGGCAGGACCCGGCGTGGGACGCGCGCGTGGCGCGGCTGGTGGCCTTCCTCGGGATGCAGAGGCGGGTCGGCAAGGCCGCGCCCGGCGCGATCGTCGAGCCGGGAAGGATCCTGCACGAGCTCCGGCTCCACAAGGCGCCGGAGGAGGTGGCCCGGATCCGGAAGGCCGCGGAGATCACCGCCGAGGGGCACTTCGCGGCGATGCGTGAGGGGAGGCCCGGGCGGCGCGAGTTCCAGGTGCAGGCGGAGATCGAGTACGCGTTCCGCCGGCGCGGCGGGAACGGGACGAGCTACGGGACGATCGTCGCGGCGGGGGCCAACTCCACGATCCTGCACTACCCAGCGGGGAACGCGGAGCTCAAGGACGGCGACGTCTGCCTCGTAGACGCCGGCGGCGAGTACGACCTCTACGCGGGGGACGTCACCCGGACGTTCCCGGTCTCCGGCGAGTTCACGCCGGCGCAGCGCGACCTGTACACGCTCGTGCTCGGGGCGCAGAAGGAGGCGCTCGCAGCCGTGCGCCCCGGGGCGACGATCGACGGCATCCACGATGGGGTCGTGAGGCGGCTCACAGAAGGGCTCGTGTCGATGGGGCTCCTCAAGGGGCCGGCGGAGGAGCGGATCGCCGAGGCGAAGCGGTTCGCCGAGCTGAAGCCCGGCTCCCCCGAGGAGAAGGGCGCGCCGCGCGGGTACCGGAAGTACTACATGCACCGGACCTCCCACTGGATGGGGCTCGACGTCCACGACGTCGGCGACTACGTCGTCGATGGCAAGCCGCGCCCGCTCGCGCCGGGGATGGTGCTGACGATCGAGCCGGGGCTCTACGTCGCGGCCGACGATCAGGAGGCACCCGCCGAGCTTCGCGGCGTCGGCATCCGGATCGAGGACGACGCCCTGGTGACCGAGGGCGGCTGCGAGAACCTGACGGCCGCGGTGCCAAAGGAGGTCGAGGAGGTCGAGGCGGTCTGCGTCCGCTGAACTGCTTGACGGGTCGTCAGGAGCAGGGGATTTCCGGGGGTTATCTCCCCACTCCCGCTCCCTGGCTGCGGTAAGGACGAGAGGTCGTCAGAAGCGTCCTCATCCCCCTTGACACCCTTGCCGGTAGGGCAGTATCTACGCCGCCTTACGTCGGTCCGTGGCCATCCCGAGGCGCGGAGTCGTGCGACGCGAAGCAGCAGGCAACGGGGAGTGGCTCAGCTTGGTAGAGCACTTGGTTCGGGACCAAGGGGTCGCAGGTTCAAATCCTGTCTCCCCGACTTGGAAGGCCTCGGAACGACACGGTAATTCGTGTCGTTCCGGGGCTTTTCGCGTTTCACGCACAGAGCGCTATGACCGGAGTATGACCGCGGGGGTGCCAACGCGGACGGTCGGCGCCCGCGTAGGCGCAGGCAAGTCATCGGAACTACGACGCTGTGACTCGGCCCTCGGCCGTCGCGGGAGCGCTGGAGCGTGCCCGGGCCAAGGGGTCGGGGGTTCGATCGGCTTCCGCTGCGTCCATTCCTGGGCGGAGCCGGCGTGAATGGGCCAACCCGCGTGACCTCTCGGACCGGGTTGCGTTCGTTTCGATGGATTCGTATGTTTCGTTCGTAACGAGGAGGCGTTCCATGACCCCGCTTGCCGACATTGCCCGTCCCTCTCCCGACACCGCCGCGGAGGCCGGGGAGGCCGCGCGTTCGCTCGCTCCGCTCCTCAGGAAGAGGAAGGGTGGCCAGCACATCACCCTGGTCGCCGACGGCGACCTGCCGGCTCGGGTCACCGTGCCCCGCGCCGCCCTCGAGCTCTTCGTCCGAGTCCTGGGAGAGATGGCCCGCGGCAACGCCGTGACGATCGTGCCGGTCCACGCCGAGCTGACCACGCAGCAGGCGGCCGAACTGTTGAACGTGTCGCGCCCGTACATGGTCAAGCTCCTCGAGGAGGGTCGCATCCCGTTCCGGCTCGTCGGGACCCGGCGTCGGATCCGCTTCGAGGACCTGGCCCGCTTCAGGCAGCGGGACGACGAGGAGCGGAGCAAGGTCATGGACGAGTTGACCGCGGAGGCGCAGCGGCTGGGGCTGGACTACTGACCATGGGGTTCGTGGTCGTCTACGACGCCTGCGTGCTCTACCCCGCGGCGCTCCGGGACCTGCTCGTCCGGCTCGCGGCGTCGGGGCTCTACCAGACTCGCTGGACCGCTCGAATCCTGGACGAGTGCTTCGAGAGCATCGTCGAGGCGCGTCCCGAGCTGGCGGGCAAGCTCGATCGGACCCGTTCGCTGATGGAGGCCGCCATCCCCGCGGCCATGGTAACCGGGTACGAGCCCCTGGTTCCGACGGTGACGCTACCCGACGAAGACGATCGGCACGTCCTGGCCGCCGCGATCAGGTGCGGCGCCCAGGTCATCGTCACGACCAACCTGCGCGACTTCCCGACGGAGGCCCTGGCTCCCTGGGAGGTGGAGGCGCAGCATCCAGACGCCTTCGTGCTGCACCTGCTCTCCCTCGACCCGGGTGCCGTCGTCAGGGCAGTGACCGCCCAGGCCGCCGGCCTCAAGGCGCCGCCGGTGACGGTCGCCGAGCTCCTCTCCATCCTCGAGGCTCGAGGGCTTGTGCAGGCGGTTGGGCAGCTGCGACGGCTCATGTAATCTTCGCGGGCCGCTCCACCGCTGTGGATCAGATACGGCCTCGCCGAAGGGATCCCTTGCGTCTCATCCATCTCGCGCCCGCATCCAGGGAACGCGCCATCCGACGGTCGGGAATCCGCGGAGAGAAGGTGCTCGTCCCGACGTCAGGCAGGGGCGACGGCACGCTCGTCAGATCAGGCGTGTTCGCGATGCCTGTCGTCGCGGACTTCTGGGCCACCTTCCAGTGGCTTCGTGAGCTGCGGCGCGGACGCGACGAGCGGATGATTGCCGTCCATTTCCGAGTGCCCGACTCGGAGCCCGTCTACGTGGGGAGGTACGGGCAGGTCCACACACTGCAGCCGGCGACAGCGGCGGCAGCCTGGGTCCTTCGCAGCCCCGCTGGTGCTGAGGTGATAGTCCCCCGGTCCATCGGACCGAAGGACGTGCTGCGCATTCAGCATCCCACGCAGTTGGTGGGCTGGACCCACACGCCTGAAGGCGGTGGAGGGTCGAGTTGCCTCTGCCCGGCATGCTTGCCGAAGGGATCCCGGGATCTCATGCGGCGGGTCCGCGGCGCGGTCTCCGCGGCGATGGCGGATGCGCGCGCAGCGCGTACCCCGGAGGCGATTGCATCCGCGTTATGGAGACTCGAGATCCCCCTGGAGCGCGCGCGCGGCAGGATCGAGCCCAAGGGAATGCTCGGATTCTCGCGGTCAGGATCCCAACTGGTGCGCAGGACGGTGGCGCGACTACTGGGGTTGTTCGCGCGTTCGCAGGTCGAGGAGGCCCTTCTTCGGTTGGTTGGCGATGACGACGTGGCGGTTCGCGAGGAGGCTGTTCAGTCGCTGACGCGCGTCGCCGGTTCGCTCGGTTCGGCTCGTCTTCTTCGGAATGCGTTTGTCGACGTGGTCACCGCGCTCGTAGAGCACATCAGGTGGGAGACCGATCGAGCCGCAGCGGTCGCCGCTCTGGAGCGGCTTGCGGAGCGCCCGGAGGCCGAGATCCAGACGGGGATCGCCAGGGTCGTCGAGAGTCTGGCGCGAAAGGGTACGCTTCCGCGCACGCCGGTGAAGGGGGAGGTGCGGTGACGGTCGAGTCCAGCGCCGCGCGTCGGCACCCTGATCGCCCCCGACGAAGCCACGCCGGGGGGTAGGGCGGTTAGCGGCGTGCGCTGCCGCTGATGAACGTGTCGATTGCGGTCACGCACTCCCGCGGCCGCCGCTGAAGGATCGTGTGCGGGCCGCCGATCACCTTGACCTGGGCGTCAGGTCGGGCCGCACGTACATCATCGACGTGGCCCGCCCGCAGAAGGCGATCCTCCCCCGGCTGGATCCAGAGCGTGGGCAAGGTGACCTGGCCGAACGTGGACGTCTCGTCGGCGTCGAGCGCCGCGCGTGCCCGCGCGAACGCGATCTCGGCCGGTAGGATCGCCATCGCCCCGCGGATCGAGTCGACGATGTTCGGCGGCGCGTCCCAGCCCGCGAGCAGCGTGCGAATCGCGATCGCCGGCGGCGGCCGGGCGAAGAGGAAGGGACGAGCGAGCGGCGCGAGGGGTGCGAGGCAGGGGGCCAGCGGCGAGCGCAAGAACGTGGCGGCGAGGATGAGGTGGGTCACCCTCGTTGGGTGGCGACGCGCGAGCCGGATCGCCAAGGGACCCGAGAACGACTCGGCGAGGAGGATGACGGGCTCGCTGGGGAGCTGCCCTTCGACCCAGCGGAGCAGCTCCTCGTAGCCACGCGGGCGGTCGCCAGGGAGGGCGAGGACGCGAGGCTCGAAGGGGAGGCGCGCCTCCGCCAGGAGGGGCGCGAAGAGCCGGCCGCTGCCGTCGAAGCCGGGAAGGAGGACGCAGAGGGGGAGGGCGGGCATGGGCGAGGCGTCGCGCTCGCGATTGTACGTTGCGCCGTGGGTGAATGGGAGGCGGGAGGCGGTTGCCAAGCTCCTCGAAAGCCGGGGGATCAAGCGATGAACCGCCGGCGAGCCGACCGCCACCGCAGTGGACTGTGCTGTGCCTCGATCACCCTGATCGCCCCCGACGACATCCGCACCGCCGGCAGCAGCCATCCTCGATGGTCTGGTAAACCGTCGCCCGGCAGACGTTGAGACTCGCGGCCATTTCGCGCGCCGGCAGGTCGCGGACTTCACCGACCGTCCGGTATGACCAAAATATGACCGAGCGGGCGGAAACCGGGGTTCCGAAGGGACTGGATGGAATCCGAGGGTTCGCCACGCGCTAGGAGTTACGGCACGTTGCGGACCTGATGGAACGGCAGGGCCCCCGTGCGATCCCCCGCCACCGTTTTCGGGACCAAGGGGTCGCAGGTTCAAATCCTGTCTCCCCGACTTGGAAGGGCGCGAATCCTCACGGGTTTGCGCCCTTCGCTTTTTGGGGCGAGGGAACACGGCCTCCGCCGGGGAACTTTTCAGGGAACTCCGGGAGGGCCAAGACGGGCGACGTCGCTGCATCGCCGCTGCTCTGAGCGGGCACGGGAGGCTATCCCCCTGCATTCGCCCTGCTCTCAGGCGCCTGTTCCGCCGCTGTTACCAGCGCGTCCACCCCGTGCCAGAGCCCGAGTTGCAGCGGGAGCGCCGCCCGCTCGCCGACGCGCCGCCGCTCGATCCCCGCCTGGAAGCGGGCGGCGCAGAGCGCGAGGAACGGGGAGCCCGAGCGGCGGAGCATCCCGAGGATCGCGTCCAGCTCCGCGCACAGCTCGGAGGTGAGGCGCAGGCCGGGCATCAGGGGGTCTTCCGCCTGGACGTCGCGGGCGCGGCGCCTGCCGAGCGCCTCCGGCTCGGCTGCTCGAGGCGGGCGAGGATCTTCGCGGCGGCTGTCCTCGGATCGGGCGAGTCGCCCGCCATCGCGCGCGCCAGGTCCGAGCGCTCGATCCGGAGAGAGCGCCCGCGCCGGGTTGCCCGGAGCCGGCCCTTGGCGACCCAGTTCCGGATCGTCTTGGGCGAGACGCCAGCGAGCTGCGCCGCGCGCCGGCTGTCGAGTGGGAGATCGGCTGCCGGGGTGACCGCGCTCAATGCGGCCCGGATCTCCTCGCGGACGACCGCACGGATCTCGTCGAGGGTCGGGATCTGGACCGGCATCGGAGCCTCCTCGTCAGCGCGGCGTCCGACGCGCGGACGGAGCCCCGTCCTGCTGACGCCGCCGCATGTGGCCTCCGGTGCTGAGCCGTCAACTAGGTTGACGGACGCGGGCAGGGAGGGGTAGCTCTCGGCCGTTAAGCCACGCGAGCTGATCCGGATCCTTCGCCTCCTCGGGGCGGAAGAGCGAGCCGCGAAGGGCTCACATATCCGGATCGGAGTCGGAGCCTGCAACACCACGGTTCCGAAATCGAGAAGGGCCTGGAGCCGTGCCTCGGCAAGGACTGGCTGAAGAAGGCCCGGGATGGGAAGTAGGAGGACGCGAATGAAGAAGAGCTACGTGGTGAGGTTCGAGAAGGACCCGGGGTCGGGGTGGTGGGTGGTGCCGGTTCCTTCGGTGCCAGGGTGCCTGACGCAGGGCCGAAGCCTCGCCGAGGGTCGGCGCCGGATCCGGGAGGCGCTGGCGCTCTTCGTCGACGAGAAGGTGGCGGAGAAGGCGGAGCTGGTGGACGACGTCCGCCTCCCGCGGGTGCAGGGCGCGCTGGTCAAGAAGGCCACGGCAGCGCGAGCCCGGATCGAGCAGGCTCAGGCCGAGGCGATCCGGACGACGGACGCCGCCGCGCGCGCCCTGGTGCGGCAGCTCGGGCTCTCGGTCCGTGACGCCGCGGAGCTGCTCGGCGTCTCCCATCAGCGGGTGCAGCAGATGAAGGGCTCCGGCCGGGCAGCGTAGGCCGGCCCCTCATGTGTGGGGCGAGCCTATCGACCGCGACCGCGCCGAGGCCTCTCGCTCGCGTGAGTTCGCCACTCGCCTCGCCGCGGAGGCCAAGGTCTCGCGGGCAACCATGGAACGCGCTACCGGCGAGCTGGCTGTCGGTAGCGAGGGGAGGGGTGAGCGGGGGATCGCGGGCCCTTAGGCGTCGGCGATCGTTCGCACGCGTTCGCGCTCCAGCGCGTCAGCCATGGCCCGGAGTCGGCGCCACTTCCTGCGCATGTACTGCCCCGTCACGAAGAAGGCGATGACGGTGAGGATGAGGAACCGGCCCGCCGGGCTTCCGCCGGGGTTCGCCTTGTCCGCGGTGGCGGCTGCGAAGATGAGGCCGAACATGACGCAGCCGACGAACTGCACAGCGTAGTCGGCGCCCGTCGGACCCCGTCGGATGCGCTCGATCTCCCTGGTGACCTTCTCGCTGTGGAGCTCCGCGAGGAGTTCCGGCTGGTCCTCCAGGGCTGCCCGGGGCGTCTCTCGCGAGCGCCGCTTCGAGCGCGCCGCGGTCGAAGCCGCCTCGACGAAGAGCGAAGCGAGCGAGCCCGCAGCCATCCGGCTGATCTTCCGCTGGCGCCTGCTCGACGTCAACTACTTCTCCCCGGCGCGTGCAAGGCGCTCGCGCCACCGCCCTCATGACAAGGGCCACCTTGGCTCATCAGCAGGGCGAGGCGCAGCAACTCCACGCCGCAGAGGGGCAAGGCCGAGCGCAGATCGGAGCCGTCGCGCAAAGGCGATCCTGAACGACCGCAGTGATGGCGGGATCGGTCATTCCGGCAGACTGGCCGGGAAGATGCCGTGCCACTTCCTGTAGACTTCGTTGCCAGGTTGTCTGCCCTCCCCGGAGGTTTTCAAGGAATGAAGCTCCTCGTTGCCCTGCTCCTTCTCGCGGCGAAGCCGGCCGGCCCCAAGATCGCCATCTACCCTCTCCAGGCGTCTGGGGTCTCCCCAGACATCGCGGGCGTGGCGACTTCGCTCGTGCCGTCCGAGGTCCAGCGAATCCAGCCGAACGCCGCAGTGACGTCTCCAGACGACCTAAAGATGCTCCTCCTTCAGCAGAACCAGGAAAAGATGATGGGCTGCACGGGGGATGCCGCGTGCCTTGCCGAGCTCGGGGGCGCCATCGGCGCCACCGAGCTCGTCACGGGCCGCGTCGGCCGCCTCGGGCGCCTGCTTGTCTTGGAGATGCGCCGGCTCGACATGAAGACCCAGCGGACGGTCGCCTCTTCGGCGCGGACCACTTTGGCTGAAGAGGGGCTGGTCGAGGCCGTGAGGCTGGCCGTCGGGGAACTCTACGGCATCGCTGCCCCCGCGACGTCGGCCGTGGCGTCGGCGCCTCTCAAGCTGGACAAGGCCGACGCCACCTACGATCCCATCCAACAGGCGACGCCCTCCCAGCCGTCCGACACCTCGCCGGACTACGACGAGACCGCCAATGGGACGTTGGAGTTCGCAGCGGTTGCCACCCGCTCGACCAAGGTGAAGGGCCCGTGCGGCCAGTTGAGGAAGACGGTTGCCGAGGTCGGCCTGAGCGTCGACACCGCGCTGTCCGAAGACGACACCTACGAGTGCGAGGTCGTAACCAAGTGGCGCTCCCTCGATCTCGGCCGACGGTTTCGTCTTCACCTGAGGGTTCTCGAGTCAGTTGGGCGCCAAATCTTTGTTGATCATCACCATCAGACTTGCAGCGATACGGGCTGCCGCGACGGGAAGGCGACCGAGCGTGAGGCAGCCTTCATGAAGAGCGCATACCGAGCGCTATTCGACACGTTCGAGAGCCTCACCTTCAAGTAGCGCGACGCGAGGGCGCAGGCCACCGATCGCGGCGTTCATGATGCGGCGATCTCGGCGTTCACGTTGGCCGGAATCCGCAGGTCGGTGCGGAAGAAGCCCGGCTCGACGATGGTGGTGCGGATGCCGTAGGGCGCGACGTCGTACCGCAGGGACTCCATCCAGCTCTCGAGGCCGAACTTCGAGGCGGCGTAGGCGGCGACGAACTCCTGCCCGATGACGCCGGCGACCGAGGAAATGGGCGCCCACGGTGCCTGGCTTCTTTCTCTACTTCCCCAGCCGGGCGCAGCGCTCGCCGCCGCTGCGGCTCTTCATCGAGGCGGCGAGGGAGCATGCGATGCGGTCGGCGTGAACGAGAGACGCCCACGGTCGCCGCGTCGGTGGAGCTGCCCTGTCATCATCGGCCGATCCGGTTGATGTCCGACGACTCGAGGATGAACCGGTCGGCCCGCCCCTGGGCGACGCGGAGCATCGCCCGGCCGAGGATCTCCGAGGTCGTGACCGCGGAGGGGAAGGCCCTGACGAGGAAGGGCACGAGGAGGAACAGCGGCCTCAGGAGCACCAGGCCGAGCTGGTAGCCCCAGGTGCGGCTCCGGATGCCGGGCCCGGGCCGGATGAAGGCCGGGCGGACGACCCCGGCGTGCCGGAACGGCATCGACTCGAGCG
>JBAVTL010000288.1:0-2913 GCA_049696175.1 Anaeromyxobacteraceae bacterium | reverse complement strand
CACGGCCGCGGGCCGGCTCGCGATCGCCGCGTCCGGCGCGGTCCCTCGCGAGCGCCTCCTTCGCGAAGGCGGCCTCGTGGCGCTCCTTCCGCTCGTGCTCCGCGCGCTTGTGCTCGGCCTTCTGCAGGTCCGTCATCATCTCGATGCGGTGATGGGTGAAGAAGTACTTGAGCGCGAAGGCCGTCAAATACTCGCCGTCCGGCCGGTTCCGTAGATCCTGGGCGAGCGGGATGTAGGCCTCGAAGATGGAGGCGCTCATGGCCTCCTTGAGCTCGGCGACGTGGCGCTCCGACCAGCGCCGGCGCGCCTCCTCGGGCGGAGGCAGCTGCTTCCGCTCGAAGGTGAGCCCGAACTTCTTCTCCAGCACGGTGAGGGTGTGGATCTCCGCGCCCGAGACGATCGAGAGGCTCGTCCCCTTCTTGCCGATGCGCCCCGTGCGCCCGACGCGGTGCAGGAAGACCGCCGGGTCCTCTGGCAGGGAGTAGTTGACGACGTGGGAGAGGTCGGAGATGTCGATCCCGCGCGCCGCGATGTCGGTCGCGACCATGAACCGGACCTCTCCGCGCTTCACCTTGGCCATCACCCGCTCGCGCTCCGACTGCGGGAGGTCGCCGTTCAGCAGCTCGGCGTCGTAGCCGTTGCGGTTGAGGACGGCCGTGACGAGCGACGTGTCGTTCCGGGTGTTGCAGAAGATGATCGCCGTCTCCGGCTCCTCGGCCTCCAGCATGTAGAGGAGGTTCCGGGGCTTCGGGTAGTCGTCGACCGCGCCGTACAGGACGTTGTTGATGTTCTCGACGGAGTACTCGTCGCCGGAGAGCAGGATCGTCTCGGGGTCGGTCAGGTACTCGCGGATGATCTGCTCGATGTCGGCGGGGACCGTCGCCGAGAAGAGGAGCTGCTCGCAGGTGTCCGGGAGGTGATCGAGGATCCGCGTCACCTCCTCGAAGAAGCCCATGTTGAGCATCTCGTCCGCCTCGTCGAGGCAGGAGACCATGCACTCCTCGAGCTTCAGCGTCTTCCGCTTGATGTGATCGAAGATGCGGCCGGGGGTCCCGACGACGATCTCGGCGCCGGCCTTCAGCTTGTCGAGCTGCGACCCCATGGACGCGCCGCCGTAGATGGCCACGACCGAGAGGTCCTTGTACTTCGCGAGCTCCTCGAACTCCTGGGCGACCTGGATCGCCAGCTCCCGCGTCGGGCACATCACGAGGCAGGAGACCTTGCGGCGCCCCTCCGGGATGCGATCGAGGATCGGCATCGCGAACGCGGCGGTCTTGCCGGTGCCGGTCTTGGACCGGACGATCACGTCCTTGCCAGCGCGGATCGGCGCGAAGGACGAGACCTGCACGGGGGTCGGGCGCTCGTAGCCCTTCTCGGCGACGGCGCGGCGCACGGCCTCGGAGAGGCCGAGCGAGTCGAAGGATGCTTCGCCGACGTAATCGGATGGGCGCGCCTCGGGCGCGCCGGACAGCGTATTCTCCATGTCACCACTCTCAGTCGAGTGGCGCATGGCGGGGCTCGCCGATTCCGCGGGGCTCCCCGTCGTCGGACGGGGAGCCGCGCCGCTTCGCGAGGTCCGCCATGCGCCGGTTTCTTGAATGCCTGTCGCGGCTTGCGCGAAAGGCGCATCATCTATACACGATTGGCTCGCGCGGCCGCCACCCCATGGCCGCCCGTCTCCCGATGGCGAAGAACGACGGACAGGACGAGCTGCGATCGCCCCCAGCCCCGGCGCTCGCGCGAAGCACCGCCGGTGACGCGGGGCTCGTCCACTACGACCCGCTCCGCGCCTACCTCGCGGAGGTCGCGCGCCACCCGCTCCTCTCTCGCGAGGAGGAGCACGAGCTCGCCGTCCGGTACCGCGAGACGGGCGATCTCGAGGCCGCCTACAAGCTCGTCGCGTCCAACCTTCGGCTGGTGGTCAAGATCGCGAACGAGTACCGCCGCGCCGCCTTCCAGACCCTCGACCTCGTGCAGGAGGGGAACCTCGGGCTGATGCAGGCGGTGAAGAAGTACGACCCGTTCAAGGGCGTGAAGCTCTCGTCCTACGCCGCGTGGTGGATCCGCGCGTACATCATCCGCTTCCTCATGGAGAACTGGCGGATGGTGAAGCTGGGGACGACGCAGGCCCAGCGGAAGCTCTTCTTCAACCTCGCCAAGGAGCGGGAGAAGCTCCTGGCTCGCGGCATCGAGCCGACACCGCGCCTGCTGGCCAAGAACCTAGACGTTGAGGAGCACGACGTCGTGGAGATGACGGCGCGGATGGCCGGCGACGACCTCTCGCTCGACGCGCCGGCGCACGCCGGCGAGGACGAGTCGCGCGGGTCGAGGCTGGACGGCGTGCCGGACCGCGCCAGCACCGCCGCCGACGATCAGATCGGCGACGAGCAGCTCCGCCGGATCTTCCGCGAGAAGCTCGTCGCCTTCGCGAGGACGATCGCCGACGAGAAGGAGCGCTTCATCTACGAGCACCGGCTCCTGCCGCCCGAGGGGAAGGAGCCGCTCACGCTCCAGGAGATCGGCGATCGTTACGCGCTCACGCGCGAGCGCGCGCGGCAGATCGAGGCGCGGCTCACCAACAGGCTGCGCGGCTATCTGAAGGAGGAGATCCCCGACTTCGAGCTGCTCGCCCCGCCGGAGGACTAGTCCTGCGCCTTAGCGCCGGGGGCGTCGCCGTCCCGCTCGTCGCGCGGCTCCCGTCCACCCCTCCCCGCCCGGCTTGCAGGCCAGGCGCGCCCCGCGTGGAACGCCGCGCCCGCGACCGTGAGGACGCTCCACGCGGCGAGGAGCACCATCGGGTGGCCGGTCAGCTCGCCCACGATCTGGCGCTGCCCGAGCAGCCCTGCGGCGCCGGCGAGGATCGCCGCCGCGCCGATCCCGCCGGCGGCGAGGGCGGCGACCCACTCCCGCAGC
>JBAVTL010000287.1:0-1770 GCA_049696175.1 Anaeromyxobacteraceae bacterium | reverse complement strand
CCGCCGAGCAGCAGCATCTCGGCGCCGAGCTCGACGGTGAGCGCCCGCACGTCCGGGGGGCCGCCGCCGCGCAGGATCTCGATCGACTCCTCCACCTCGAGCGCGTTGCCGACCGCCCGCCCCAGCGGCTGGCTCATGTCGGTCAGCAGCGCGGTGACGCGCTTCCCCATCCCGCGCCCGATGGCGGTGAGCGCACTGGCGAGCCGCCGCGCGTCGTCGAGCGTCTTCATGAACGCGCCGCCGCCGACCTTCACGTCCAGGACCAGCGCGTCGATCCCCTCCGCCAGCTTCTTGGACATGATCGAGCCGGCGATCAGCGGGATCGACTCGACGGTGGCGGTGACGTCGCGCAGCGCGTAGAGCCGCTTGTCGGCCGGCGCGATCCGCGCGGTCTGTCCGACGAGGCAGCAGCCGAGCGCCGCGACCTGCGCCCGGAAGCGCTCGACCGGCAGGTCCACGCGGAAGCCGGGGATCGCCTCGAGCTTGTCGAGCGTGCCGCCGGTGTGCCCCAGCCCCCGCCCCGAGACCATCGGCACGCGGACACCGCACGCGGCGACCAGCGGCGCGAGCGGCAGCGAGACCTTGTCGCCGACGCCGCCGGTGGAGTGCTTGTCCACCTTGGTGCCGGGGATGTCCGAGAGGTCGAGGACGTCCCCGGACTCGAGCATGGCGCGGGTGAGCGCCTCCACCTCGAGGTCGTCCATCCCGCGGAAGAAGACCGCCATGCAGAAGGCGGCCATCTGGTAGTCGGGGACTTCGCCGGCGGTGAACCCACGGACGAGCGCGGCGATCTCCTCGGGCGGGATCGCGTGGCCGTCACGCTTGCGATGGATGATCTCGTAGGCCCGCACGCCCTGCTACCAGAGGATCGAGTCGACCAGCTCGTCCACCATGTCGGCGAGCTTGTCGATGCCGTGCGACTTGGAGAGGAACCCGTCCGCGCCGGCCTGCTCCGCGATCTCGGCCAGCTCGTCGTCGGGCATGGAGCTGAACAGCACGATCGGGATCCGCTCGGTGTGGAAGTCCTGCTTCAGCACGCGGACGATGTCCTTGCCCGAGATGTCCGGCATCATCAGGTCGGTGAGGATCACCTCGGGCGCGAACTTCTCCATGAGCTGCTGGAACTCCAGGAGGTTCGAGGCCGTCGCCACCGGATAGCCGCGCTCCTCGAGGACGGCCTTCTCCATCTCGAGCGTGATGGCCGAGTCGTCCAGCAGCAGGATGCGCTTCTTCTCCGCCATCGCGTTCTCCCAAAGCGGGCGGCTACAGCGCCGCCAACGCGTACTCCGCAGCACGCGCGAACGTGGTGCCGTCCTCCGGCACGTCCGGATAGTACCCCAGGAACGCCTGCCGCTTCCCGTCCGGCCGCCGCTTGAACGCCTCGAGCGCGTTCCGGTAGGCGAGGCGCGCGCGCTGCGCGTCCTTCTGCCCCTCGAAGCTCCGCCCCAGGTAGTAGTGGGCGAGGGCGAGGTCGGGGTCGATGAACAGGGCCCGCTGGAGCTCGCGCGCCGCGGCGCCGTGCTCCGCCTGGCCGTGCAGGTGGATGCCGTAGAAGAGGTGAGCCTCAGCGCTGAGCGGCTCCATCGCCAGCGCCGCGACGTAGCAGTCCGAGGCCTTGTCCGGCTGGCGCAGGATCCCGTAGAGGTTGGCGAGCGTCAGCCGCACGGCGAGGTCCTCGCCGCCCTGCTCCAGGAGCCGCTCGAGCAGCTCGCGCGCCGCGCCGAAGCGCCCGTCTGCGAAGAGCGCGACCGCGCCGTCCAGGAACTCCTG